>NZ_JBHYVC010000012.1:0-155517 GCF_042749965.1 Streptomyces sp. NPDC059454
CGCCGGACGGGCTGGATCAGCCCGTCCGGCGGGTGAGGACGAGGTCCGGGGCGCAGCCCCAGGAGGGGACGGCAAGGGGCGGCGGGGCGAAAACCTCAGGCCGGCCGGACCACAGCCGCCCGCGCCGCCGCCCGCGTCCCGGCCAGGGTGATCGCCGCGACCCCGGCCACCGCCACCAGCCCGACCCCCACCGTGCCGCCCCAGCCCCCCGCGTGGAACGCGAGCGCCCCCACCGTGCTCCCCACACTGGAACCGACGTAGTACGCGGACTGATACAGGGCCGACGCCTGCGCACGCCCCACCGTCGCCGTCTTCCCGACCGCCGACGACGCCACCGCGTGCCCCGCGAAGAAGCCCGCCGTGATCAGCACCAGCCCCAGCAGCACCACCGGCAGCGACCCGGCCAGCGACAGCAGCAGCCCCGCCGCCGTCGTCCCGCCGCCCGCGTACAGCGCGCCCCGGCGGCCCAGCCGCCCCACCAGCCGCCCGGCCGCCGAAGCCGAGGCGGTACCCACCAGATACACCAGGAAGATCGAGCCCACGATGCCCTGCGGCAGCGAGAACGGCGCCTCGGTCAGCCGGTAGCCGATGACCGTGTAGACACCGCCGAACACCGTCATGAACAGCGCGCCGATCGCGTACAGCCGCCGCAGCAGCGGATCGGCGAGATGCCCCCGGACGGTGCGCGCCAGCACACCCGGCCGCAGCGAGCCCGGACGGAAGTGCCTCGGCGCCGGCAGCAGCAGCCGGAACGCCACCGCGCACGCCACCGCGATCACACCGATCACCCCGACGGCGACCCGCCAGCCCCACTCCTGCGCCACCCAGCCGGTGATCACCCGGCCGCTCATCCCGCCGACACTGTTACCGGCGACGAACAGCCCGATCGCGGTGACCAGCGCCTTCGGCGTGACCTCCTCCGCGAGATACGCGGTCGCCGACGCCGGCAGCCCGGCCAGCGCCGCACCCTGCAACGCGCGCAGCGCCACCAGCGCGCCCAGCGACGGCGCGAACGGCACCAGCAGTCCGAGGGTCACCGCGGCGGCCAGGGAGGCCGTCATGACCGTACGCCGTCCATAACGCTCCGACAGCGCGCTCATCGGCAGCACGAACAGCGCCAGGCCACCGGTCGCCGCCGCCACCGTCCAGCTCGCGTCACCCGCGCTCACCGCGAAGTCGCCGGAGATCAACGGCAGCAGGGCCTGGGTGGAGTACAGCAGCGCGAAGGTCGCGACCCCCGCGAGGAACAGGGCGAGACTCATCCGGCGGTAGCCGGGTCCGCCCGGAGACATCCGGGCCTCGGGGACGGACGGCCGGGCGGAGGGGGCGGACGGCCGGGCGGAGGGAACGGATGCGACGGCGCCCACGCTGGTGGACGCCCCGGTACTGGCGGGAGTCATGCCTCGAAGCTACGTACGCCCCCGCTCATCCGTCCAATGCACGGAATCGCCATAATCGTTCCCATGGTGCATGAGCAGAGGTCACGGAGCCGGCTGTCACGGATCAGTGACACACAAGACACGACCGACATGTCGAGACTGCTGGCGCCCCGGCTCGCCCACTTCGCCGGTGTCGCCCGCACCGAGCACGTCACCCGCGCCGCCCAGGAGATGCAGGTCCCGCAGTCCACCCTCTCCCGGGCGATGGTCCGCCTCGAACAGGACCTGGGCGTCGAACTGTTCGCCCGTCACGGCCGCACCGTCTCCCTCACCCCGGCCGGCCGGACCTTCCTCACCTCCGTCGAGCGCGCCCTCGCCGAGATCGAGCGCGCAGCCGACGAGGTGCGCGCCGACGCCGACCCCGCCACCGGCAAGGTCGCCTTCGGCTTCCTGCACACCATGGGCGCCGAGACCGTGCCCGGTCTGCTGCACGCCTTCCGCGCCGACCACCCGCGCATCCGCTTCAGCCTGGTCCAGAACTACGGCGAGGCGATGCTGGAACGCCTGCGCGCGGGTGAACTCGACCTGTGCCTGACCTCCCCGGTGCCCGACGCCCCCGACCTCGTCGCCCGCCGCCTCGACGAGCAGAAGCTGCGCCTGGTCGTCCCCGCCGACCACCGCCTCGCCGGCCGCCGCCGCATCCGCCTCGCCGAGGCCGCCGACGAGACCTTCGTGACCCTGGAACCCGGCTACGGCCTGCGCCGCATCACCGACGACCTCTGCACGCAGGCCGGCTTCAAACCCCGCATCGCCTTCGAGGGGGAGGAGGCCGAAACCCTGCGCGGCCTCGTGGCGGCGGGCCTGGGCGTGGCCCTCCTGCCCCCGCCGGCCTTCCCCCGCCCCGGAGTGGTCGAACTGACGGTCACGGCCCCCAGGGCGGCCAGGGAGATCGGCGTGGCCTGGCTGGCCGGCCACCCGGACACACCCCCGGTGGCCGCCTTCAAGAAGTTCCTGCTCTCCAAGAGGGGTACGCTGCTGCCGACTTGAGGAGGGGCGACCGGCTGCCGACGCAGGGGCGACACCCCAGGGGCGCGGGGCTGTATCGATATGCGGCTCCGCCGCGCGGGCGCGACAAGCCACAACGAACCCGCACAGGCCGGACGACAGCCACCCCACCGGCGCTACCGCCGCAAAGACTTCCCGAACCCGGCGGCGAGCGGCATCCGCAGCCCCAACGGCGGAGGCGCCGCCAGGGCATCCTGCACGGGCCGCGAGAAAGCCCGCCCGAACAACGCCCCCATCACGAAGTCCTCGGCCAGTGCCAGCACTTCGTCCCGGTACTGGCTCAACCCGTGCCCGTCCGAATGGACTTCGAACCGGCACACCTCCCGGTTCGCCTTCTTCGCCCGCGCCGCCAGCCGGAACGACAACTCGGGATCGCTACGCGCGTCGTTCGTGCCGTGCACGATCAGCACCCGCCGCCCGGCGAGCTGTTTCACCGGTTCGGGTGGTGCCGCCACATCCTCGTCCGGCAGCCAGGGGGCGAGTGCCAGCACGGAGTTGACGGCCCCGTGGCCCGCCGCGCGGAGCGCGGCCCTGCCGCCCATGCCGGTCCCGGCGAGGCAGACGGGGACGTCCCCGTAGCGCCGTACGGCCTCGTCGGCGGCCCACGCGGCGTCGCGCGCGAGATGCGCCTCGCTGCCGTTCCAGCCCCGGTAGCGGTAGTGGACGACATGGGCGGCGAGACTCCGGTCCCGGCCCGCGCGGGCGAGGCGGCGCCCCAAGGCGCGTACGGAGGCGGCCGCCAGCACGGCGGACGGTCTGCGGCCGGACACCTCCTCGCCGCCGGGGAGCAGCAGTACCACTCCGCCCACCGCCGTCGGCTCCGGGCCGAGGGCCCTCCCCAGCCGGGCCGTGCGAACCGGCGTCGCTTCCTGTGCCATGGCAGAACATTCTCAGAAGTGCGGGTGTACTCCACCCGGCCGTGCGGTCACCGTTACGTATCGACGTATTCGCCCACCGGGTGATCTACGCGCGTAGGAGTTAAAGTGCGGAAATGACGAGCCAGACCATCGCGAACACCCCGACCACGGACCAGATCCGCCGGGCGCCCAAGGTTCTGCTGCACGATCACCTCGACGGCGGCCTGCGCCCCGGCACCGTCGTCGACCTGGCCCGTGAGAACGGGTACGACCGGCTCCCCGACACGGACCCCGGCAAGCTCGGCCTGTGGTTCAGGGAGGCCGCCGACTCGGGTTCCCTGGAGCGGTACCTGGAGACGTTCGCGCACACCGTCGGCGTCATGCAGACCCGCGACGCCCTCGTCCGGGTCGCCGCCGAGTGCGCCGAGGACCTCGCCGAGGACGGAGTCGTCTACGCCGAGGTGCGCTACGCGCCCGAGCAGCACCTCGACGGCGGACTGACCCTCGAAGAGGTCGTCGAGGCGGTCGACGAGGGCTTCCGGCAGGGGGAGCGGCGCGCGAGGGAGAACGGCCACCGCATCCGGGTCGGCGCCCTGCTCACCGCGATGCGGCACGCCGCCCGAGCCCTGGAGATCGCCGAACTCGCCAACCGCTACCGGGGCCTGGGCGTCGTCGGCTTCGACATCGCGGGCGCCGAGGCCGGCCACCCGCCCACCCGGCACCTCGACGCCTTCGAGTACCTGAAACGGGAGAACAACCACTTCACCATCCACGCCGGTGAGGCGTTCGGGCTGCCGTCCATCTGGCAGGCCCTCCAGTGGTGCGGTGCCGACCGGTTGGGACACGGGGTGCGCATCATCGACGACATCCGGGTCCGCGACGACGGCACGGTCGAGCTCGGCCGGCTGGCCTCCTACGTCCGGGACAAGCGCATCCCGCTGGAACTCTGCCCGAGCTCCAACCTCCAGACCGGGGCCGCCGCCTCGTACGCCGAGCATCCCATCGGCCTGCTGCGTCGGCTGCACTTCCGGGCCACGGTGAACACCGACAACCGCCTGATGTCCCACACCACCATGAGCCGGGAATTCGAGCACCTGGTCGATGCCTTCGGTTACACGCTCGACGACATGCAGTGGTTCTCCGTCAATGCGATGAAATCAGCGTTCATTCCTTTCGATGAACGACTGGCCATGATCAATGACGTCGTCAAGCCCGGATACGCCGAGCTGAAATCCGAATGGCTGTTCCGGCGGACGTCCGCCACCAGCGGTTCTCCGGTAACGGAAAGCCGAGAGCGGCGTCCGCGGGAAACGTGAACGCCGTCGACGTTCACCATCCGTCCGCATGTGGGTGTTTGCGGCGGGAGGCGCCCCGTGTTTACGGTCTCAGCACCGCTCACTCCCCGTATCCCATTTCGAGGACGCATTTCATGAAGCAGTCTGCTGCCAAGACCCTCGGTGTCGCCGTGCTGGGTGCCGCCTTCGCCGCCGCCGGTGCCGGCGCCGCCAACGCGGCCCCGGCCGTCCCGGACGCCGCTCCGGCGCTGGACACCGTCAGCCGGGCCGTACCGGCGGAGAAGCTCACCGCGCTGCCCGGCTCGGACCGGGCGCTGGCGACGGGCCAGGAACTGGCCGGCACCGGCGTGGCGACCGCGCAGCCGGTCGCCCGGCAGGTGGGCCCGGAGGTCCCGGCCACCGGTCTCCTCGGCGGTATGCCGCTGCAGGAGCTGCCCGCCCAGGGCGTCACCCTCAACGGGGTGCCGGTCGGCGCCTGATCCCGCCAGGCGGAAACGTACCGATGGGGCGCACCCGGAACCGGGTCGCGCCCCATCGGCGTACGCGCGGGAGGCGGCGCCGCGGAGTCACCAGGCCGCGCGGGCCTTGTCCTCCGACGGCAACAGGATCCACAGCGCCGCGTACAGCAGGAACTGCGGCCCCGGAAGCAGACACGACAGCAGGAAGATCACCCGCATCGTGGTCGCCGAGGTGCCGAAGCGCCGGGCCAGCGCGGCGCACACTCCGCCGATCATGCGGTCGTTGGTGGGGCGGGCGAGGCGGCTCATCGCGACTCCTTCGTGAGCGGTGCGAGGCCTCCCGACCGGCTGCCTCCATGCACTCCACGTTACGGAGACGAAGGGGGCAAAGCATCGCTCCACGGGGCGATCCCGACCCTGGGAATCGTCGGGGTCCTCCCCTGAGACGGCTCCTCCGCAAGGAGGGCCGTGACGGACCGCCGTACCGCCCGGCGGTGCAGCCGGGCGCGGACCGCCGGCACCACCGCCGCATGCGCGAGCGCCGCGCCCGCCGTGTTGAGCAGCAGCGAGTCGACGTCCACGACCTGGCCCGGCACCGCCGTCTGCGCCATCTCGACGGCCAGCGACACCAGCGCGGTCGCCGCCGTGGTGCGGATCAGCGAACCCAGCCGCGAGGCGGTCGGCCGGCCCCCGGCCATCGGCAGCAGCACACCCAGCGGCGCGAGCAGCGCCAGCCCCTCGCAGATCCGGCGGACCCCCGCCGCCCAGCCCAGCGCGAAGTCGCCCCGGATGCCGTCCAGCGGCCGCAGATTGGCGGGCATCACCCAGGGGACGTCCAGGGGGCGCAGCGTGTACCAGGCGACGAACGCGAGATACGCGGCCAGGAGGAGACCCCCTGTCACGCGGATACGGGTCGCGGCGGAGCCGCCGATGAAGCCTTGACGCTGCACGCCCCCCTAGACGCGGCCTCCGGCACGATCGGTTCCGGGATGTCACCCGTTCACCGCATGAGGCGTGCGCCACAGCGGGGGCTCACCCGCCGGTGGCCTCCGAGGACGGCGGTTCCTCGTCGTCCGGACGGGACCGGACCTCGTCCGTGCACGCGTAGCGGCGCGGCCGGGCGTCGTCGGGGCCGCCCAGGATCACCGAGCCGTCGCCCTCGGCCGCGGCCGAGTCGGAGAAGGTGCACACGATCTGCGCGAGCCCGGCCGAGCTGAGACCCCCGGGCGCGGTGCTCAGCCGCAGCGTGTCCTCCGGATCGCCGGGCCGCGGACCGCTCACGGTCGTCCCGCTCCGTACCCGCGTGCTGTACCCGGCCCGCTGCTCGGCGGCCGACGGCTTCTGGGACAACTCGTCCAGCAGTCCCTGCGCCACCAGCACGCGCCGCGAGTCCGCCGCCCCGTCCGGCACCCGCACCGTCCGGTCCACGGCCACCAGCGACGACCCGCACAGCAGGAACACCTGCACCGGCAGTCCCCGCTCCGCCTGCGTCGACGCCTCCGGCCCGGTCGGCGAGCAGCGCACCCGCGACGGCGCGGGACCGAAGTCGGTCGGCACCTCCGTGGCCCGTATCCCGCACCCGGTGAGCAGTGCCCCGAGCGCTCCCGCGGCCAGCAGCACCGGCACACGGCGCACGGCAGTCCGTCGTACGTTCATCAGGCCCCCTCAGCGCCCTCGTCCCCGGTCCCGCCGGTCTTCTCCGAAGGGCTCTGCGCGGACACGTCCCGCGGCAGCCGCAGGGTGAACACGGCACCGCCGTCGGGGGAGTTGGCCGCGGTGATCTCGCCACCGTGGATGTGGGCGTTCTCCAGCGCGATGGACAGACCCAGGCCGCTGCCCTCGGAACGCGGCCGCGAGGCGCTCGCCTTGTAGAAGCGGTCGAAGACGTGCGGCAGGACCTCCTCCGGGATGCCAGGACCGTGGTCCCGCACCTCGATGACCACCGCGCCCCCGTCCTCGGCGCCCTCCGCGCCGTCCTCCCGTACCGAGACCCGCACCGGCGACCCGCCGTGCTTGAGCGCGTTCCCGATCAGGTTCGCCAGGATCACGTCCAGCCGGCGCGGGTCGATCCGGGCGTGGATGCCGCGCTCGGCGTCCAGGTCGACCGCGTCCAGCCAGGCGCGCGCGTCGATGCAGGCGGTGATCTGGTCGGACATGTCGACGTCGTCGAGGACCAGCCGGGCGGTGCCCGCGTCGAAGCGGGTCACCTCCATCAGGTTCTCCACCAGGTCGTTCAGCCGCCGGGTCTCGCTCACCACCAGCCGTACCGCGGGCTCGATCATCGGGTCGATGCCGCCGCCCTCGGACTCCAGCTCCTCCTCCAGGACCTCGGTCACCGCCGTGATCGCGGTCAGTGGCGTACGCAGCTCGTGGCTCATGTCCGCCACGAACCGCCGGGACGCCTCGTCGCGCCCCGCCATGTCCGCCACCCGCTTCTCCAGCGCCTCGGCCGCCTTGTTGAACGTCCGTGACAGGTCGGCCAGTTCATCGGTGCCCGACACCCTGAGCCGCGTGTCCAGCTTCCCCTCGCCGAGCCGCCGCGCGGCCGCCCCGAGCCGCTGCACCGGCTTCAGCACCGTCGTGGCCGCCGCGTGCGCGAGCAGCGCGGAACCTATCAGCGCCAGCCCGGTGGCGATCCCCAGCGACCAGGCGAGCGAGTTGAGGTCCTTGGCCTCCGGCTCCAGCGACTTCAGCATGTAGCCGGTCGGCCCGCCGCCGATCACCCGCGTCCCCGCCACCAGGTACGGGGCGTCGCCGTCGACGATCCGCTGCCAGTACAGATGGTGCGGGTACTTGTTGTTCGACGTGATCTTCTGCCGCTCGGTCACCGCCTCGCGCAGCGGGACCGGCACGTCCTGCAGCGAGAAGCCGTTCAGTCCGCCCGAACTGCCGTACACGGTCCGCCCGTCGGGGTTCTCGGCGACCAGCAGCACGGTGAAGCGCTGGCTGCTGGTCGCCATCTGGCCCGCCGTGCGCTGCAGTTCGTCCTGCGTGGGGTGCTCGGGCAGCGCGCCCGCCCGGTTGCGCATCTCCTGCTCGAAGTCGCGCAGCACCGCGTCCTGGGTACGGGTCAGCACCGACTCGCGGTTCAGCCAGTACGCGATGCCGGACGCGGACACCGCGGCGGTGAGCGCGACCATCCCGAACACCACGACCAGCCGCAGCCGCAGACTGGTGAACCGCAGCCGTGACCAGACCCTCCCGCGCGCCGCGGACCAGTCGCGGGCCCCCCCTTGGTGCTCCTGTGTCACTGAGGCGTGTCCAGCCGGTAGCCGACGCCGCGCACGGTACGGATCAGGGTCGGGGACGACGGCACGTCCTCGACCTTGGCGCGCAGCCGCTGGACACAGGCGTCCACCAGACGCGAGTCGCCCAGGTAGTCGTGCTCCCACACCAGCCGCAGCAACTGCTGCCGGGACAACGCCTGCCCCGGCCGCCGGCTCAGTTCGAGCAGCAGCCGCAGCTCGGTCGGCGTCAACTGGAGGTCCTCGCCGTCCTTCGTCACCGTCATCGCCGAACGGTCGATGACCAGGCTGCCGAAGGTCGCCGAGTCGCTGGACTCCCGCTCCCCGCGCCGCAGCACCGCCCGGATACGGGCGTCCAGCACCCGGCCCTGCACCGGCTTGACGACGTAGTCGTCGGCGCCGGACTCCAGCCCGACCACCACGTCGATGTCGTCGTTGCGCGCGGTCAGCAGGATGATCGGCAACTGGTCCGTGCGGCGGATGCGGCGGCACACCTCGAACCCGTCGATGCCGGGCAGCATCACGTCCAGCACGATGAGATCCGGCCGCTGCTCACGCAGCAGCTTCAGACCGTCCTCACCGCTGGCAGCGGTCGCCACCCGGTGACCCTGGCGTGTCAGTGACAGCTCCAGGGCCGTGCGGATGGCGTCGTCGTCCTCGATCAGCAACAGTGAAGGCACGGGCTCATTCTGGCCCATGGAGGGCTCCCTGTTCGACCCGTGGACGACAGATGCCCATTGAGCCCCCATACGTGCCGCTCCGTGCACGGGCGCCTGTGAAGGATCTGTGGGCCCACCGTGACCGACCCCTGTGACACGTCTGTGACAGTCGGCGGACACGGCCATGAAGGTCCACCGGCAAGCTTTTCGGCACAAGCACAACGGCAGGACAGAACACCGGAAGTCCACGACGGGGGGCGCGAGATGAACACGCTGCACGGCACCAGCTCCAGCGCAGTGATCACGCGTCTGCACGACGTGCACCGGGGTTCCGAGAAGTCCGGTGCGGCGGGCATGCGGGGGTGCGCCCGCGGCACCGGGCGTCAGCACACCACGATCATGACGGTGGTTGACGCACCCACGGGGGACACCGACGGGGGGAACGCGTACGGGGAGGGCCCGGGGGAGCGCCGCTCCCTGCCGGAGGCGGAGTTCACCGCCTACGTCCAGGAGCGCCGCGCCTCCCTGTACGCCACCGCCTACCACCTGACCGGCGACCGCTTCGAGGCCGAGGACCTGCTGCAGAGCGCGCTGTTCTCGACCTACCGGGCGTGGGACCGGATCAGCGACAAGGCGGCGGTCGGCGGATACCTCCGCCGCACCATGACCAACCTGCACATCAGCGCGTGGCGCCGCCGCAAGCTGAACGAGTACCCGACCGAGGAACTGCCGGAGACGGCCGGCGACACGGACGCGATGCGCGGCACCGAGCTGCGCGCCGTGCTGTGGCAGGCGCTGGCCCGGCTGCCCGAACTCCAGCGCACCATGCTGGTCCTGCGCTACTACGAGGGCCGCACGGACCCGGAGATCGCGGACATCCTCGGCATCAGTGTCGGCACGGTGAAGTCCAGCATCTGGCGGTCGCTCCGCCGGCTGCGCGAGGACGAGGTCCTCAGCTTCGGCCGTGACGAGGAGAACGCCTTCGGGGAGCTCGTCGCCTGAAGGTACGGGGGGAACGGGGGATCCGGGATCCGGGGGGATTCCGGAGAACACGGGGGACCGCGGGGACGTCGGGGGACGTCGCCGCGACAAGCGGGGGATCGGAGGGGGCAGCACAAGGGGGTCACGGGGGACCTCTGCGGATCCGGGGGACCAAGAGGGATCCAGGGGATCACGGGGGAGTGCGAAACAGCGGGACTGCGCAGGGCCGGGGGGCCCGTAACGCGGTCCCGCTCTTTCGTGTGCCCGCGCTCCTTCGCCGCCGTACGGCGCCTCGCCGACGACCCCACCACCAGGGCGCGTGGAAGCCCCCGACGACTACACACTGCGTGTATACGCACTGTGTATAGTTCACCTCGTGACCACCACGACCACCGCACCCGCAGCCGCCGCGACCGTATCCCGGCGCGACACCCCCCTCGCCGTCCTCACCGCCGTCGCGGCCTTCGGGCTGGTGCTGGGCTGGGCGACGTACACCCTGCACGGGACGACACCCCTGTTGGAGCGGGCGACCAACTCCGTGTCCACCTGGATCATCTGGACCGCCCTGGCCGGTGTGCTGATCCGGTCCCGGCCGCTCGCCGTCTGGAGCGGGCCGCTGATGATGCTCACCACCTGCGCCGGCTACTACGCGGCGTCCTCGCTCGGGGACGACTTCGGTGCGGGAGGCCTCGGCACCGCCGCCGTGTGGGCGGTCGCGGGACTGGCGGGAGGCCCGCTGCTCGGATGGGCCGGCTGGACCGTACGGCACGGACAGGGCGACGTGCGGGCGTGGGCGGGGGCGGCCATCGCGATGGTCGTACTGGGAGAGGGGCTCTGGATGGGGCTGGCGCTCGACTACTGGGGAGAGGCGGCCGCCTTCCTGTCCATCGGCGCGCTGATCACCGCTGCCCTGACCGTCTTCCTGGCGCGCGCCGGGGTGCGTCGCCACTGGCTGTGCGCCGTACTCGCCCCCGTGTTCGGATTCGCCTTCTACCTCGCCGAATTGTTGGTCCTCGACCGCCTCATCGGCTCGATCTGAAGCTGGTCCGGCACGCCCGGTACCGCCGTCCCCGAGCGCTCGGCGACCGCGGCCCGCGCCAGCCGGCCGAGCGCCTCGTCCCGGTCGCAGGCGTACGCGCCCAGCGCCGTCTGGCGGGCGATGATCGACCGCTCCGCCCGCATCAGCCGCCAGCCGCGGCGCAGCAGGAACGGCACCGACTTACGGCCCTCCCTGAGATCCCGCAGGAAGCGCCGCCGGAACGTCCGTACCGGCCCCCGGCTCAGACACAGGGCGTCGGCCAGCAGGCCCAGTTCACGGCAGCGGGTGACGATCTCCGCGGCGAAGACGCCCTCCGCGATGAACAGCGGGGTCCCGCCGATGTCGACGCTCCCCTCACCCGTACGGGCGCTCAGCGAGATGTCGTAGACGGGAACCTGTGTACGACGCGTGCGGCACAGCCGGTCGATCGCGGCGACGGCGACGTCCGCGTCCCAGGAGCCGGGATGGTCCCAGTCGATGTCGGAGCTCCCCGCGACCAGGGGGAGGGTCGGGTCGTCGCCCTCCTTGTAGAAGTCGTCGAGACGCAGCACCGGAAGACCGGAGCGGGCCGCGAGAAGGGACTTGCCGGAGCCGGAGGGGCCGCAGAGCAGCACGACTCGCGCGGATATGGGCGACTGGGAACTCACGGGACACCAGTCTGAGGCATCAGCCGGGCGGGGTACGACCCCGAGGCCCGGCTTTGAAGCGCGCATCACACATCCACTACCCTTCGCGACGAACCGATCACCCAGCGAAGGCAACAGGTGGCACAGCGATGGCCCGACACAAGGCACCCACGACGCCGACCGCCCGACGTGCCCTCGCGGTCCTCGCCACGGCGGGCTTCGCGCTCGGCGGCGGTGCGGCGACGGCGGCGGCCGCGGAGTCCGCACTGCCCCTCGACGACACCGGCCAGGCCGTGGGCACGGTCGCGGACCTCAAGCCCAACCCGCTCGCCGGCACCGGCGTGGACCCGCTCGACAACGGCGTCGGCACCCAGGTCGCCGACTTCCGCCCGGTGGACTCACGGGAGGTGACGGGGCCGGTGGCCCAGGCGCGGTCGGTGGGCAGTATTCCGATGGTGGGGCAGACGACGGACGCGCTGAGGAGCTGATCCCTGCCGTCCGCAGTGCCCCTCGTCCGTCCTACAGGGAACTGTCCTTGATGCCATCGACGAACGGCTGCCAGGCCGCCGCGTCCAGCATCAGGACGGGTCCGGACATGTCCTTGCTGTCACGGACCGGGACCGCGCCGGGGAAGTCGTCGCAGACCTCGACGCATTCGTCTCCCTGCTCGCCCCCGCTGTAGGAGGACTTGCGCCAGCGGGCGGTGCTCACGTTCGGGTTGGCTCGCACGGCTCGTATGACTCCAACGCTGCTTGGATCAACGCTGCGGACTCCCGAGGTGAGAGAGCGCATGCCTTCATATAATCGAAGTCTCCCACACGCCGCGTGACCGTCTCGCGGTCGTCGAAGACCTCCCCGTTCCCGGCGCCCTCCTGGTACAGGGTGACGGAGCCGTCCGGGAGCGTCAGCAGAACGAGGGTGCCGCTTGTCAGGGAGCAGGCGCCCAGCGCGAACGGTGCGACCTGGATTGTTGTGCGGCGCGTGTTCACCAGAGGAAGCAACGCCGTGAGTTGCTCGCGCATCACCGCTGGACCGCCCACGGCCAGCCGGAGAGTCGCCTCGCTGAGGATCCACCAGCAGGCCGGTGGGTCATCTCCGCGCAGGACTTCCTGGCGGCCCAAGCGCGCGGCTGCCAGCGCATCGATCTCCGTGCATGCCCTTCCCCGTTCGCCTTCTTCGAACAGTGCCCGCATGTACGCCGGTGTCTGGAGGAGGCCGGGGATGACGCTTGCGTTGTAGGCCTGAATCCGCACCGCCTGGGCCTCCAGCTCAAGGCAGTGATCGAACCGCCTTGGCGTGTGCTCCCGCTTCACAGCCCCCCACAGCCCCTGGAACAGCTCCCCCGTCCCGAAAGCCGCATCCAACTTTTCCGAGAGCGGAGGCAGTGGAAGTCGTTCCCCCGTCTCCACTCCGTGCAGATGTGTCTTGCTGTAGTTGACGATGTCCGACATCCGGTCCAACGACAGGCCGATGAGCTGACGTTGGCGACGCAGCTCGACTCCGTACAGGTCGCGGGCGGAGCCGGCGGGTTCGAGGTTCCGGGCGGGCCGGGTCATGCTGGTCGGTGCTCCCTTGCCGTGTCGGCGTGCCGCCCCGTTCCGTGTTCCCAGGGGAACAGGACGTCCACCAACGGTAGTCGCGCTTGGTGACAGTGTGGGTGCGAATGGTGATGATGTGCAGGTGGCGGCTGTTCCGTAACCCGGTCCGGAACACCGGCACCCTGGTCGGCGGCCGTCGCTCACCGTGACGCTTGAGGTGTGAACAGCGAGAAGCGGCAGCAGACCGCACCAGGTGAGACCCGACTCCCGGTCGGTGAACTCGCCCACGACGTACGGCAGGACAGGCGCGGGATCGTCATGGACCACCAGGACGGGTTCGTATGGCTGCGCCCCGAGGGCGGCGGCACGGAGTGGACGGCGCTGCCCGCCGACGTGCGGCCGCTGCACGTCCTGGAACGGGCGGAGCCACTGCTGCGGGCCCGGATCGCCAGGGCCAACGCCCGCAGCAGAGGGGAGGTTCTCTGAGGTAGGAGACGCCGAACGGGCGTGTGCGGAGCTGCGCGACGCGCTCAAGGCGGCGGGGGTGACGTTGCCGTCCCTCGGACTCGACGCGGTCTCGTGCGCCGGGTCCGCTCCGCTCGCGTTGATCGACCTGGGGCGCTGCAACGTGGCCACGGCCCGTGCGCTCGCCACCGCGCTCCGGGCCGGTCAGGGGGCGGCGCGGTGAGGCGCGGGCTGTGACTGGAGTGGAAGCGGTTGAAGCCGTACGTCGCGTTCGGGGTCCATCGCACCCTGGTAGGCGCCCGTTTCACCTGAGGACCGTCTCCTGGCCTTCCTCGGCGCTCCACCCGCAGGAACGACGGCTTGATCCATGTCAAGCCGCGTTCACAGACCTCTCGTGGCGCTGGACTCCTGGGCTTCGAGAAGTTCGTCGCCGTGTTCGAGTGCCCAGCGTCCGAGCGCGGTCATCGGGCCCTCGACCAGGCTTTGCCCCAAGCCGGTCAGGGCGTAGTCGACGCGTGGTGGCGCCTCGGCGCGGGCGTGCCGCTCGATCAGTCCGTGCGCGAGCAGACGGCGCAAGGACTCGGTCAGCACCTTGTCGCTCATGCCTCCGATCGCGGCGCGCAGCTCACGGCGCCGTCGTGGGCCCACGCGAAGTGCCGCCAGCACGACGGGATCCCAGGTGTGGGCGAAGAGATCGGTGGCCGCGCGCAGACGGCAATCGGCGACCAGGTCATGGCAGTGGGCGTCGTGATCAGTCATCTCGCCGCCCATCATCGCGCGCAGGTCACGCACCGATCGGTGCGTAACGCCTTGCCTACCGTAGCCATCCGACCGACCGCTACGGGAGAGGCACAGACGGATGCGCATCGGGATCCTGGGAACGGGAACGCTGGCGGCGGCCCTCGGAGAGGGCTGGGCCCGGGCGGGACATGAGGTGGTGATCGGTGGACGCTCGCAGGCCAAGGCGGAGGACCTCGCCGAGCGGCTGGGCCACGGGGTCCGTGCCGCCACCCCGCGTGAGACGGTCGCCGGGCGCGATGCGGTGCTCCTCGCCGTGTCCTGGGACGGCGTCGAGGAGATGCTGGAATCGGTGGGCGCGTCCGGTGGCGCGCTCGACGGGATGCCGTTGATCGACCCCACGAACGCCGTCGTGCACGGCGTCGGCACCCTGCTCACCGAATACGGCGAGTCCATGGCGGAGCGCATTGCCGGGCTGGCTCCGGGAGCCCAGGTCGTCAAGGCGTTCCACCTCTTTCCCGCCGACCAGTGGACGCGCCCGCCCGGCGGTGGCCGCCCTCGTGCGACGGTGGCGATGTGCGGTGACGACACGGCGGCACTGAACGTCGTCGGCGAGCTGGTCCGTGACGTCGGCGGAGTGCCGGCGCTCCTGGGAGCGCTGGCTCGCGTTCGTCAGTTGGAGGAAGCGGCGGGTTTCGTCATCGGCCTGGCCTTCGCGGGCTTCGACCCCGGCTCCGCCGTCCCTCACCTCCACTCGGACGACAGGCGTGTCGGCGTACAGGAGTAGGTGTGTCTCTCACGTGCGCCGTTCGGTGAGGGGAGCGTTTCTCCAGGCGAAACACCGCGTGAGCGGCGTCGTGCCTGGAGAAACGCTCCCCTCATGGTGCCGGGGCGGGGCCGACGGCATCGGAAGCCGTCGGGGTCACCCGAGTGGGTTCACGTGGAGCCGCTCGGTCAGTACGCGGAGCCCGACGCGCCCAGCGAACCCGTCGGGTGCCAGACCGTCTTGGTCTCCAGGAACGCCGTCATGCGGTCGGTGCCGGGCGTCGCCGACCAGTCGCCCACAGGCTGTGGACGCAGGACGCGCTTGAGGTTGTCCGCGGCCGCGATCTCCAGCTCCTTCGCCAGCACCTCGTCGGCGCCCGCGAGGTCGATCGCGTTGACGTCCTGGTGCGCGGCGAGCGGGGCGGCGATCTCCGCCGTACGGCCGGAGAGGACGTTGACCACGCCGCCGGGGAGGTCGGAGGTGGCCAGCACCTCGCCGAGGGAGAGGGCGGGGAGCGGGGACTTCTCGGACGCCACCACGACCGCCGTGTTGCCCGTCGCGATGACCGGGGCGACCACCGAGACCAGGCCCAGGAAGGACGACTCCTGGGGGGCCAGTACGGCGACCACGCCCGTCGGTTCGGGGGAGGAGAGGTTGAAGAACGGGCCGGCGACCGGGTTGCCGCCGCCGGTCACCTGGGCGATCTTGTCGGTCCAGCCCGCGTACCAGACCCAGCGGTCGATCGCCGCGTCCACCTGGAGGCCCGCCTTGGACTTCGACAGCCCCTCGGCGTCGGCGACCTCCGCGACGTACTGGTCACGGCGGCCTTCGAGCATCTCCGCGATCCGGTACAGGATCTGGCCGCGGTTGTACGCCGTCGCGCCGGACCAGCCGCCGAACGCCTTGCGCGCGGCGACCACCGCGTCACGGGCGTCCTTGCGGGAGGAGAGCGGGGCGTTGGCCAGCCACTTGCCCTTCGAGTCCGTCACCTCGTACACCCGGCCGCTCTCGGAACGCGGGAACTTCCCGCCGACGTACAGCTTGTAGGTCTTGAAGACGCTCAGACGGTTCTGCTCAGACATCGAGGTACGCCTCCAGGCCGTGGCGGCCGCCCTCGCGGCCGAAGCCCGACTCCTTGTAGCCGCCGAACGGCGAGGTCGGGTCGAACTTGTTGAACGTGTTGGACCAGACGACGCCCGCACGGAGCTTGTTCGCGACCGCCAGGATGCGCGAACCCTTCTCCGTCCAGATGCCCGCCGACAGGCCGTACGGGGTGTTGTTGGCCTTGGCGACCGCCTCGTCGGGCGTGCGGAAGGTCAGGACCGACAGCACCGGGCCGAAGATCTCGTCGCGGGCGACGGTGTGTGCCTGGGTGACGTTCGTGAAGAGCGTCGGGGCGAACCAGTAGCCGTTCTCCGGGAGCTCGCAGGCCGGGGACCAGCGCTCGGCGCCCTCCGCCTCGCCCTGGTCGGCCAGCGCGGTGATCCGGGCGAGCTGCTCGGCGGAGTTGATCGCGCCGATGTCGGTGTTCTTGTCCAGCGGGTCGCCGAGGCGGAGCGTCGACAGGCGGCGCTTGAGGGAGTCGAGGAGTTCGTCGTGGATCGACTCCTGGACCAGGAGGCGGGAGCCCGCGCAGCAGACCTGGCCCTGGTTGAAGAAGATGCCGTCGACGATGCCCTCGACGGCCTGGTCGATTGGGGCGTCGTCGAAGACGATGTTGGCGCCCTTGCCGCCCAGTTCGAGGGTCAGCTTCTTGCGGGTGCCCGCGACCGTGCGCGCGATCTCCTTGCCGACGGCCGTGGAGCCCGTGAAGGCGACCTTGTTCACGTCGGGGTGGGCGATCAGCGCGGCGCCGGCGCGGCCGTCGCCGGTGATGATGTTGACGACGCCCTTGGGGAGCCCGGCCTGGCGGCAGATGTCCGCGAAGAAGAGCGCCGAGAGGGGAGTCGTCTCGGCGGGCTTCAGCACCACCGTGTTGCCGGTCGCGAGCGCCGGGGCGATCTTCCACGCCAGCATCAGCAGGGGGAAGTTCCACGGGATGACCTGGCCCGCCACGCCCAGGGGGCGCGGGTTCGCGCCGTAGCCGGCGTGGTCGAGCTTGTCGGCCCAGCCCGCGTAGTAGAAGAAGTGCGCGGCGACCAGGGGGAGGTCCGCGTCGCGGGTCTCCTTGATCGGCTTGCCGTTGTCGAGGGTCTCGAGGACGGCGAGCTCGCGGCTGCGCTCCTGGATGACGCGGGCGATGCGGAAGAGGTACTTCGCGCGCTCGGAGCCCGGCAGCGCCGACCACTTCTCGAAGGCCTTGCGGGCGGCCCGCACGGCGCGGTCGACGTCCGCCTCACCGGCCTCGGCGACCTCGGAGAGGACCTCCTCGGTGGAGGGGGAGACGGTCTTGAAGACCTTGCCGTCTGCCGCCTCGGTGAACTCGCCGTCGATGAACAGGCCGTACGACGGGGCGAGGTCGACGACCGAGCGGGACTCGGGCGCCGGTGCGTACTCGAAAACAGGTGCCATGGTGATCAGTCCACCGTCACGTAGTCGGGGCCGGAGTAACGGCCGGTGGCCAGCTTCTGACGCTGCATCAGCAGGTCGTTCAGCAGCGAGGAGGCGCCGAAGCGGAACCAGTGGTTGTCCAGCCAGTCCTCGCCCGCGGTCTCGTTGACCAGGACCAGGAACTTGATGGCGTCCTTGGTCGTGCGGATACCGCCGGCCGGCTTCACACCGATCTGGACGCCGGTCTGGGCGCGGAAGTCGCGGACCGCCTCCAGCATCAGGAGGGTGTTCGCGGGGGTCGCGTTGACGGCGACCTTGCCGGTCGAGGTCTTGATGAAATCCGCCCCGGCCAGCATGCCGAGCCAGCTGGCGCGGCGGATGTTGTCGTACGTCGACAGCTCGCCCGTCTCGAAGATGACCTTCAGGCGCGCGCTCGCGCCGCAGGCCTCCTTCACGGCGGTGATCTCGTCGTACACCTTCATGTAGTTCCCCGCGAGGAACGCCCCGCGGTCGATGACCATGTCGATCTCGTCCGCACCGGCGGCGACGGCCTCGCGGACGTCCGCCAGCTTCACGGCGATCGGGGCGCGGCCGGCCGGGAAGGCGGTGGCGACGGAGGCGACCTTGACGGCGGAGCCGGCGACGGCCTCCTTGGCCGTGGCCACCATGTCGGGGTAGACGCAGACCGCGGCCGTGGCGGGCGTGGTGCGGTCGGTCGGGTCGGGGCGGACCGCCTTCGCGCCGAGCGCCCGGACCTTGCCCGGGGTGTCCGCGCCTTCCAGCGTCGTCAGGTCGACCATCGAGATGGCGAGGTCGATGGCGTACGCCTTCGCGGTCGTCTTGATCGAGCGGGTGCCGAGGGAGGAGGCGCGCGCCTCCAGGCCGACCGCGTCGACGCCGGGCAGTCCGTGGAGGAAGCGGCGCAGCGTGCTGCCGGACGCGGTGACGTCGCTGAGAGCGTGTGGTGCAGTGGTGGGCATGGTCACCAGACGAGCATATCTACGCGCGTAGCGGCTGTACAGCCCCGGAGTGCGTCCTGCGCGGCTTCCACCGCCTGCGACGTCACCGGGGACGTCGTGCAGAATCGGGAGCATGACGACCCCCGAGCACCAGCCGCCCGACCCGGAGCCCACGAAGCCGACCGGGTCCGCGGCGCCTCAGTACCAGGACCGCATCTACCGCTCGCCCGCGGGTCTCGTCGGCGGTGTGCTGCTGCTCGCCGTCATGGGATGGCTCGGCGTCGACGCGGTGTTCGCCGGCGAGGGCCGCACCCCGTGGCTGGCCCTCGCCGCGATGCTCCTCCTCGTGCCGCTGGTCGTCGCCTACACGCTGCGCCCCGCCGTGTACGTGAACGACGACCGGCTGTGCGTCCGCAACCCGTTCCGCGTGATCGTGCTGCCCTGGGGGCGGGTCGCCTCGCTGCGGTCCGGTTTCACCAACGAGGTCTTCACCGAGTCCGGCGCGAAGTACCAGCTGTGGGCCCTCCCGGTCTCGCTGCGGGCCCGTAGCAAGGCGCACCGGCAGGAGGCGCGGGCTGCCGCGCAGGCCGCGCGCAAGGGTGGTGGCGGCCGTGGTGCGGAGGGTGCCGCCGAAGGGCCTCGGCGGCACGAGAGCGACCTGGCGATGGACGAGATGCGTGAGCTGCACGAGCGGCGGCAGGGCGCCGAGGCCGCGCAGGGTGAGGTGACCGTGCGGTGGGCCTACGAGATCGCGGCGCCCGCTGCCGCGGGAGCGGTGCTGCTGGCGGTGCTGCTGGCGGTGGGATGAGCGAGTGACGCGGGGCGAGCGCGCTCGCCCCGCGTGGGGTGTCCTCAGATGCCGGCTGCCTCGGACAGGTCCTGCTTGATCTCCGCGAGGAGTGCCGTCGCCTTCGCGCGGGCCTCGGGGAGGCCGGTCCTCGTGGCGACCGGGACCACCACCTCCAGGTAGCACTTCAGCTTCGGTTCCGTGCCGCTGGGGCGGACGACGACCCTCGCGCCGTCCAGGGTGTAGCGGAGGCCGTCGGTGGGCGGGAGGGTCTCCGTGCCCCGGGTCAGGTCCTCGGCGGTGGTGATCCGGAGGCCGGCCAGCTCCGTGGGCGGCCGGTCGCGCAGGCGGCGCATCGCGGAGGCGATCAGGCCGAGGTCCTGTACGCGGACCGAGAGCTGGTCGGTGACGTGCAGGCCGTGCTCGACGGCGAGGTCGTCGAGCAGGTCGAGGAGGGTGCGGCCCTCCTCCTTGAGGGTGGACGCCAGCTCCGTGAGCAGGAGCGCGGCGGTGATGCCGTCCTTGTCGCGTACGCCGTCCGGGTCGACGCAGTAGCCGAGGGCCTCCTCGTAGCCGTAGCGCAGGCCCTCGGCGCGGGCGATCCACTTGAAGCCGGTGAGGGTCTCGGTGTGGCGGAGGCCGGCCTTCCCGGCGATGCGGCCGAGGAGGCTCGACGAGACGATCGACTCCGCGAACGTGCCCGTCGCTCCGCGGCGGACCAGGTGGGCGGCGAGGAGCGAGCCCACCTCGTCGCCGCGCAGCATGCGCCAGTCGGCGCCGTCCTTGACGGCCGCGGCGCAGCGGTCGGCGTCCGGGTCGTTGGCGATGACCAGGTCGGGGTCGGTGGAGCGGGCCCTCGCGAAGGCCAGGTCCATCGCACCGGGCTCCTCCGGGTTGGGGAACGCGACGGTCGGGAACTCCGGGTCGGGGTCGGCCTGCTCGGTGACGAGGACGGGTTCCGGGAAGCCGGCCCGGGCGAAGGCGGCGAGGAGGACGTCCTTGCCGACGCCGTGCATCGCCGTGTAGACGGTGCGGGCGGTGCGGGGGGAGTCCTTGGACAGGACCGCGTCCGTGCGGGCCAGGTAGGCGTCCAGGACGGTGTCGTCCAGGGTCTCCCAGCCCTCGGTGGGCCGGGGGACCGTGGTGAGTGACGCCACGGCCTCGATCTCGGCGGCGATCTCCGCGTCGGCCGGGGGGACGATCTGGGAGCCGTCGCCGAGGTACACCTTGTAGCCGTTGTCGCGGGGCGGGTTGTGGCTGGCGGTGACCTCGACTCCGGCGACGGCGCCGAGGTGCCTGATGGCGAAGGCGAGGACGGGGGTGGGGAGGGGGCGGTTCAGGACAGCCGCGCGCAGTCCGGCGCCCGTCATGACGGCTGCGGTGTCCCGGGCGAAGTCCTGCGACTTGTGGCGGGCGTCGTAGCCGATGACGACGAGGCCGTCGGTGTGGCCGTGCTTCTTCAGGTACGCGGCGAGGCCGGCGGCCGCGCGGATGACGACGGAGCGGTTCATGCGCATCGGGCCGGCGCCGAGCTCGCCCCGGAGGCCGGCGGTGCCGAACTGGAGCGTCCCGCCGAAGCGGGCGGCGATCCCGGCGTGGTCGCCGGCGTCGATGAGGCGGGCGAGTTCCTCGCGGGTGTCCGGGTCGGGGTCCTCGGCGAGCCACGCCTGGGCCTGTGCGATGAGGGCGTCGTCTTGCACGGTCGGTCGGCCTCTCTGAGTTCGTCGACTGTCAGGGTTGCATGCCTGCGGCGCCGGCTCCCGCGTGGAAACGGGTACGGCCCCGCGTGGAAACGGGTACGGCCCCGCGCCCTACAGGCGCCCGAGCACCTGCGCCAGGAGCGACCCCATCCGCGTGGCGGAGTCGCGGCCGGCCTGGAGGACCTCCTCGTGGTTGAGGGGCTCGCCCGTCATCCCCGCGGCCAGGTTGGTGACCAGGGAGATACCCAGGATCTCCGCCCCCGCCTCCCGGGCGGCGATGGCCTCGAGGACCGTCGACATGCCGACCAGGTCCGCCCCGATCACCCGGGCCATCCGGATCTCCGCCGGCGTCTCGTAGTGCGGCCCGGGGAACTGCGCGTAGACGCCCTCCTCCAGGGTCGGGTCGATCTCCTTGCACAGCGCCCGCAGCCGCGGCGAGTACAGATCCGTGAGGTCGACGAAGTTCGCACCGACGATCGGCGAGGTCGCCGTGAGGTTGATGTGGTCGCTGATCAGCACCGGCTGACCGGGGCGCATGCCCGCGCGCAGACCCCCGCAGCCGTTGGTCAGGACGATCGTCTTCGCCCCCGCGGCCACGGCCGTACGGACGCCGTGGGCGACGGCCGCGACCCCGCGTCCCTCGTAGTAGTGGGTACGGCCCAGGAACACCAGGGCCCGCTTCGCGCCGATGGCGTACGAGCGGATCTTGCCACCGTGGCCCTCGACCGCCGGCGGCGGGAAACCGGGCAGCTCGGTGACCTGGAGCTCGGCCTCGGGGGTGCCGAGGGCGTCCACGGCCGGGGCCCAGCCGGAGCCCATCACGAGGGCGACGTCGTGGGTCTCGGCGCCGGTGAGTTCGCGCAGGCGCGCGGCGGCGGCGTCGGCGGCGGCGTACGGGTCGCCCTGGATGTCGTCCGGAAGAAGAGAAGCGTTCACGCGAAGAGGGTAGCCGGTATTCGCCTACGCGCGTAGATGCCGGAGCCGACGGGTTGGCGATCGTTGTCCTGTCGTTTCCCGCGAGGGGGGCGTCAGCAGGGGCGCTTGCGGAGTTCCATCACGTAGTCGTGGGGTGCGCCCGCGGACTCGGCCGCGTCGGCGATCTCGCCCAGGTAGCGGGCCGAGGGGAGGCCGCCCTCGTAACTGTTGAGGACGTAGGTCCAGGCCCGCTCCTCGCCGTCCAGGGTGTGCACGCGGACCCGGGTGCGGCGGTAGAGGTCCAGGCCGCCCGCGCCCTCCCAGCGGTCCATGGACTCCTCGTCCATCGGGGCGATGTCGTAGAGGGCGACGAAGACCGCCGAGATCGGGTCCTCGACCAGCGTGGCCAGCGCGCCCTCCCAGCCCATGTGCTCGCCCCCGAACGTCAGTCTCCACCCGTTCAGCCAGCCGGTGGCGCGCAGCGGCGAGTGCGGGGCACGGCGGGACATCAGCCGCGCGTCGAGATTGGCGGCGTACGCGGCGTAGAGCGACATGGGGGAAGGGTACGGCAGCGGGAACGGGGGCCACTCCGGTAACAGGGGGGCCACGGCCGAGCCCCCCGGGCGGTCGCACGGTGAAGTGTGCGGGACAATGGAGTACGTGACTCGGATCGTGATCATCGGCGGCGGACCCGGCGGATACGAAGCGGCGCTGGTCGCCGCACAGCTCGGCGCGGAGGTGACCGTCGTCGACTGCGACGGCCTGGGCGGGGCGTCGGTGCTCACCGACTGCGTGCCGTCCAAGACCCTGATCGCCACGGCCGAGGTGATGACCACCTTCGACTCCTCGTACGAGGAACTGGGCATCATCGTCGCCGACGACACCCCGCCCATGGAGCAGGCCGCCCGGGTGGTGGGGGTGGACCTGGGCAAGGTCAACCGGCGTGTGAAGCGGCTCGCACTGGCCCAGTCGCACGACATCACCGCGTCCGTGACCCGGGCCGGCGCGCGGGTGCTGCGCGGACGGGGCCGGCTGGAGGGCATGCAGGCGCTCGACGGGTCGCGGAAGGTCGTGGTGCGCGCCGCGGACGGCACCGAGGAGACGCTCGCCGCGGACGCCGTGCTGATCGCGACCGGCGGGCACCCGCGCGAACTGCCGGACGCCCGCCCCGACGGCGAGCGGATCCTGAACTGGACCCAGGTGTACGACCTGAACGAGCTCCCCGAGGAGCTCATCGTGGTCGGATCGGGTGTCACGGGCGCCGAGTTCGCCGGTGCCTACCAGGCGCTGGGGTCGAAGGTGACGCTCGTGTCCTCGCGCGACCGGGTGCTGCCGGGCGAGGACCCGGACGCCGCCGCCGTGCTGGAGGAGGTCTTCCGGCGTCGCGGCATGAACGTCATGGCGCGCTCCCGGGCCCAGTCCGCGAAGCGGGTCGGGGACCGGGTGGAGGTGACGCTCGCCGACGGCCGCGTCATCACCGGGTCGCACTGCCTGATGGCCGTGGGCGCCATCCCGAACTCCGAGGGCATGGGCCTGGAGGAGGCCGGGGTCAGGCTGCGGGAGTCGGGCCACATCTGGACCGACAAGGTCTCCCGGACGACGGCTCCCGGCGTCTACGCCGCCGGTGACGTCACCGGCGTCTTCGCGCTCGCCTCGGTGGCGGCGATGCAGGGCCGTATCGCCATGTACCACTTCCTGGGCGACGCGGTGGCCCCGCTGAACCTGAAGACGGTCTCGTCGAACGTCTTCACCGACCCCGAGATCGCCACCGTCGGCTACTCCCAGGCCGATGTCGACGGCGGAAAGATCGACGCCCGCGTGGTGAAGCTGCCGCTGCTGCGCAACCCGCGCGCGAAGATGCAGGGCATCCGCGACGGCTTCGTCAAGATCTTCTGCCGTCCGGGCACCGGCATCGTGGTGGGCGGCGTGGTCGTCGCGCCGCGCGCCTCGGAACTCATCCACCCCATCTCGATCGCGGTCGACAACAATATGACGGTGGAACAGATCGCGAACGCCTTCACGGTCTACCCCTCGCTGTCGGGCTCGATCGCCGAGGTGGCACGGCAGTTGCACACCCGGAAGGCGGACGCGGAGGCCTGACGGCCGGAAGCAACGGCCCTATACCACTTGCTGGAGGGCTGTGCGAACAACTTCTGCTATTCAGCGCAAACTGCTGAAAGCAGACGGTCACTGGCGTTACTGTCAGTTTCGTGTTCGCTGCAGAACGTCGCCAATTGATCCTCGAAATGGTGCGAGCGAACGGGGCCGTGTCGCTCCGTGAGCTCGCCCGCGTCGTCCAGACCTCCGAAGTGACCGTACGGCGGGACGTGCGCGCGCTGGAGGCAGAAGGACTCCTCGACCGCCGGCACGGCGGTGCGGTACTGCCGGGCGGTTTCACGCGAGAGTCCGGTTTTCCGCAGAAATCTCATCTCGCGACCGCCGAGAAGACAGCCATCGCCGACCTCGCCGCGAGTTTCGTGGAAGAGGGCGAGGCCATCGTGGTCGGCGCGGGTACCACCACGCAGGAGCTGGCCCGCCGGCTGGCCCGGGTGCCCGGCCTCACGGTCGTCACCAACTCCCTGCTGGTCGCCCAGGCGTTGGCCCACGCCAACCGGGTGGAGGTCGTGATGACCGGCGGTACGCTCCGCGGCTCGAACTACGCCCTCGTGGGCAGTGGTGCCGAGCAGTCCCTGCAGGGGTTGCGGGTGTCCCGGGCGTTCCTCTCCGGGAGCGGCCTCACCGCCGAGCGCGGGCTGTCCACGTCCAACATGCTGTCGGCGTCGGTCGACCGGGCGTTGGTGCAGGCCGCGGCGGAGGTGGTGGTCCTCGCGGACCACACCAAGCTCGGTACGGACACGATGTTCCAGACGGTGCCCACGGATCTGATCACGCGGCTGGTGACGGACGAGCCGGCCGGGAACGACGACCGGGCGGGGACCGAGTTGCAGGCGCTGGCCGATCAGGGTGTGCAGATCGCTGTGGCGGGGGCGGGGGGTGAGGGGGACCCGGCGGGACGCCGGCGCCGGGATGTCCCTCTTCCCGGGCCGCGGCGGCAGGGGTCCGGGCTGCGTACGGCTGTGGGGCTGGGGGCGGCGGAGTCGGCGCAGGGGGCCGATCGGGCGCGGGTGGCGGATTTGCGCAGGCGCTGACGCTCGGTCCGGGTGGGCGGTGTCTTGTGCGGTGCCCTGCGCTGGTGCGGGCCCGGGGTGTGCGCGCGGTCCGGCGCTTGCGGGGGTGCCTCTCCCACTCTCGGCTTCGCCCGAGCGGGGTACCCCCCTCGCCCACCGGTGCCGCCCTGGGAGTACTTCCCAGGCCGTTCAGGCACTGGGGGAGACGCACGACTGCCCGCGGTGACGGCGGCACGCGGCTGTTCGCGGGTCGCGAGGTGGCGCCGTGCGGCTGTTCGCGGGTAGCCGGGAGCGGAGGCGCGCGGGGCGGGTATGCCGCCTGTGGCGCGGAAGGGACGGGCGGGGGTGACCGCCCGCAGTGGCCGGCGCGTCCGCGCCCTCAGCCCCTCCGGGAGAGGTGATCCGCGCCGGTCCGAGAACGGACGCCCCCGACGCAGCCCCGACCCACCCACCCACCGTAGGCGCTACGCGCACCCCACCGGGGTGAACGTAGCGCCGCAGGCGTCGAACGGGTCAGTCCTTGATCTCGCAGATCGCCGCGCCGGAGGTGATCGACGCGCCCACCTCCGCGCTCAGGCCCTTGATCGTGCCGGACCGGTGGGCGTTGATGGGCTGCTCCATCTTCATGGCCTCCAGGACGACGACCAGGTCGCCCTCCTTGACCTCCTGCCCCTCCTCCACGGCGAGCTTGACGATCGTGCCCTGCATCGGAGAGGCGAGGGTGTCGCCCGAAGCCACCGGGCCCGACTTCTTCGCCGCCCGGCGCTTCGGCTTCGCGCCCGCCGCCAGCCCCGTACGGGCCAGGGACATGCCCAGCGAGGCCGGGAGCGAGACCTCCAGGCGCTTGCCGCCGACCTCGACGACGACCGTCTCGCGGTCCGCCTCCTCCTCCACCCCCGCGTCCACGGCGGCGGCGAACGGCTTGATCTCGTTGACGAACTCCGTCTCGATCCACCGCGTGTGCACCGTGAACGGTTCGGCCGAACCGGTGAGTTCGGGTGCGAACGCCGGGTCCTTCACCACCGCGCGGTGGAACGGGATGGCCGTGGCCATGCCCTCGACCTGGAACTCCCCCAGCGCACGGGCGGCCCGCTCCAGCGCCTCCTTGCGCGTGCGCCCGGTGACGATCAGCTTCGCCAGCAGCGAGTCCCACGCCGGGCCGATGACCGACCCGGACTCCACGCCCGCGTCCAGCCGCACGCCCGGGCCCGACGGCGCGTCGAAACGGGTGACGGTACCGGGTGCCGGGAGGAAGTTGCGGCCCGGGTCCTCACCGTTGATGCGGAACTCGAAGGAGTGCCCGCGCAGCACCGGATCGCCGTACCCCAGCTCCTCGCCGTCGGCGATGCGGAACATCTCCCGGACGAGGTCGATCCCCGCGACCTCCTCGGTCACCGGGTGTTCCACCTGCAGACGCGTGTTGACCTCCAGGAAGGAGATCGTGCCGTCGAGGCCGACGAGGAACTCCACCGTGCCCGCGCCGACGTAGCCGGCCTCCTTCAGGATCGCCTTGGAGGCGGAGTACAGCTGCTCCGTCTGGGCGTCCGACAGGAAGGGGGCGGGGGCCTCCTCGACCAGCTTCTGGTGGCGGCGCTGCAGCGAGCAGTCACGGGTGGACACGACGACCACGTTGCCGTGCCGGTCGGCCAGGCACTGCGTCTCCACGTGCCGCGGCTTGTCGAGGTAGCGCTCGACGAAGCACTCACCGCGACCGAAGGCGGCCACCGCCTCGCGCACCGCGGAGTCGTACAGCTCCGGCACCTCTTCCAGCGTCCGCGCGACCTTCAGACCACGCCCGCCACCACCGAACGCCGCCTTGATCGCGATCGGCAGCCCGTGCTCCTCGGCGAAGGCGACGACCTCGTCGGCCCCGCTCACCGGATCGGGTGTACCCGCCACCAGCGGCGCGCCCGCGCGCTGCGCGATGTGCCGGGCGGCGACCTTGTCACCGAGGTCACGGATGGCCTGCGGCGGCGGGCCGATCCAGATCAGGCCCGCGTCCAGCACCGCCTGGGCGAACTCGGCGTTCTCGGAGAGGAAGCCGTAGCCGGGGTGGATGGCGTCGGCACCCGAATCACGCGCGGCGGTCAGCACCTTGTCGATGTCGAGGTAACTGGTGGCCGGAGTGTCACCGCCCAGGGCGAACGCCTCATCCGCGGCGCGGACATGCAGAGCGTCCCGGTCCGGGTCGGCGTAGACGGCAACGCTCGCGATTCCGGCATCCCGGCAGGCCCGGGCAACGCGGACAGCGATTTCGCCACGGTTGGCGATGAGCACCTTGCGCACGATTGAGGCTCCCTCCTTGAAACAAGCCGAGTTTAGGGACTGCCGACACGACACTTCGACCCGTCCCCACTGGTGAGCTTGCCCACACGGAGCGTGATACGAGGCTCGCTCGACCCGCGAAAGCCCTTGTCGTACCTCGGTACCCAGGGCTCTTCCCGGAAACCCTAGCCGCCCTGTGTGGTCAAGGTCTCTGTGAGAGCGTGCTGCGGCCCACTCCGTTTCTTTGTGGAGTCCCTACGAATGGCCCAATGATTCTTTGCCCTGCGCGGACCCCTTGTACCGAGGTTTACCCGTTAGTAGCCTTCGCGTCGGCCCGAACATACTCGGGGTAACCGCGGATGTGCTCGAAAGTGGGTGGGGGCCGGTGGTGCGCAGACCGGTGGCGTGGGTCGTGGCGCTCGTACTCTTCGCCGAGGCGCTCGGCGTCGCGGCGCTGAACTGGTTCCTGGGCGTCGTCGTCGACCGGCAGGACATGTCGCTGGCCGGTCTCGATCCGGACGTGATGTCGACGTCCTCGAAGATCGGCGGAATCGTCTTCGGGCTCTACTTCGCGCTGTGCGGCCTGGTGGCCCTGCTGGTCGCCCTGCGCGACCGGGCGCCCGCCGGGTTCGGCCGGGTGCTGCTGGTCAGCGCGGCGGTGGTGCACGCGCTGCTGGGCGCGGTCACGTGGGGTCTGGTCGGCCCGCCCGCGTTCCTCTACATGGTGGTCGTCCTCGGGCTCGTCGTGCTGCTGCTGATGACGTACGACGGCCGTCCGGGGCAGCCGGCCGACGCCGCTCCCGAGGGCGGCGCCGGCGGTGACGGCTCTCCGGCCACGCCCGCGGTCACTCCTCCGGCGGCGCCCACAGTTCCGTGATGCCGACGCCGAGGTCGGCGAGGAGGCGCCGGACCAGGGGCAGGCTGATGCCGATGACGTTGCCGTGGTCGCCGTCGATGCCGTCGATGAACGGGGCGGAGCGGCCGTCCAGGGTGAACGCCCCGGCGACGTGGAGCGGTTCGCCGGAGGCCACGTAGGAGGCGATCTCCTCGTCGCTGGGATCGCCGAAACGGACCACGGTGGAGGCGGTGGCGGAGACGTAACGGCCGCTGACGGTGTCGTAGACGCAGTGGCCGGTCTGCAATGTGCCGGCCCGGCCCCGCATGGACTTCCAGCGCGCCGTGGCCTCCTCGGTGTCCGCGGGCTTGCCGAGGGCCTGGCCGTCCAGTTCCAGGACCGAGTCGCAGCCGATCACCAGCGCGCCCTTGACCTCGGGTTTCGCGGCGACGACGGAGGCCTTGGCCTCGGCCAGGGCGAGCGCCAGTTCGGCGGGGGTGGGGGCGGTGACGGCGTCCTCGTCGACCCCGCTGACGATCACCTCGGGGTCCAGCCCGGCCTGGCGGAGCAGCCCGAGCCGGGCGGGGGACTGGGAGGCGAGCACGAGTCGGCGGCGCGGCTGATCTGTCATGCGGTCAGCGTATCGACGCAGCCCGGATGCCTCACCTCACGCCGATCACCAGCATGGCGAGCACCATGGCCAGCGCCATGAGAACGCCCAGCCGCCGCAGCATGTCCTGCGTGTCCCGCAGTTCCTTGGGCGGCTCGTTCTCGGGGTCGGACCACAGCATGTCACCAGCGTGGGGCCTGGCCGGCCGGGGTGCCTGAGTACGCGTACTCAAGTAGGGGGCGCGGCGTTGTTCCTCTGTGCGCCCACGCGGTGGAGCCGCACCTGCGGACAGCCCCCCGCGCCCCCTGACCCGGTTGTCGCTAGCCCGGCCAGTAAGTGCGCGTCCACGACGCCGGGCCCGGGCGCGGGACGCTTCGGGCCGCGAGACGGGACGGGTCGGACCACGAGGCGCGGGGGGTGGGCGCGCCGGGCGGCACGGCTGACGCCGCCGCGGCGCGCGCCCGGACCACCGCCAGTGCGGCGGCCAGCTCCTCCGGGGTGGGGTTGCCCCGTACGACCTTGATCACGTCGGCTCCTTACCGGGGTCAGAGGGGGATGTTGCCGTGCTTCTTCGGAGGCAGGGATTCCCGCTTCGTACGCAGCTGACGCAGCCCGCGGACGATGTGCCGGCGGGTGTCGGACGGCATGACCACCGCGTCGACGTAGCCGCGCTCGGCCGCGACGTAGGGGTTGAGGAGGGCGTCCTCGTACTCCCGCATCAGCCGGGCGCGGGTCTCCTCCGGGTCCTGTGACCCGGCGATGGCGCGGCGGTGCAGGATGTTGACGGCGCCCTGCGCGCCCATCACCGCGATCTGGGCCGTCGGCCAGGCCAGGTTGAGGTCGGCGCCCAGGTGCTTGGAGCCCATGACGTCGTAGGCGCCGCCGAAGGCCTTGCGGGTGATCACGGTGATGAGGGGGACGGTGGCCTCGGCGTAGGCGTAGATCAGTTTGGCGCCGCGGCGGATGATGCCGTCGTGCTCCTGGTCGACGCCGGGCAGGAAGCCGGGGACGTCGACGAAGGTGATCACCGGGATGTTGAAGGCGTCGCAGGTGCGCACGAAGCGGGCCGCCTTCTCGGAGGCGGTGATGTCCAGGCAGCCGGCGAACTGCATCGGCTGGTTGGCGACGATGCCGACGGGGTGGCCCTCGACACGGCCGTAGCCGGTGAGGATGTTCGGCGCGAACAGCGGCTGCGTCTCGAGGAACTCGGCGTCGTCGAGGACGTGCTCGATCACCGTGTGCATGTCGTAGGGCTGGTTCGCCGAGTCCGGGACGAGCGTGTCGAGCTCGCGGTCCTCGTCGGTGACCGTCAGGTCCGCCTCCTCCGGGAACGCCGGGGGGTCGGAGAGGTTGTTCGACGGCAGGTAGGACAGGAGCTGCTTGACGTACTCGATCGCGTCCTTCTCGTCGCCGGCCATGTGGTGGGCCACGCCCGAGGCGGTGTTGTGGGTGCGGGCGCCGCCGAGTTCCTCGAAGCCGACGTCCTCGCCGGTGACCGTCTTGATGACGTCCGGTCCGGTGATGAACATGTGGGACGTCTGGTCGACCATGACCGTGAAGTCGGTGATCGCGGGGGAGTACACCGCGCCGCCCGCGCAGGGGCCGACGACCAGGCTGATCTGCGGGATCACGCCGGAGGCGTGGGTGTTGCGGCGGAAGATCTCGCCGTACGCGCCCAGCGAGGCCACGCCCTCCTGGATGCGGGCGCCGCCGGAGTCGTTGATGCCGATGACCGGGCAGCCGGTCTTCAGCGCGAAGTCCATGACCTTGCAGATCTTCTGCCCGTACGTCTCGCCCAGCGCCCCGCCGAAGACGGTGAAGTCCTGGGAGAAGACGGCGACCGGGCGGCCGTCGACGGTGCCGTAGCCGGTGACGACGCCGTCGCCGTAGGGGCGGTTGGCGTCGAGGCCGAAGTGGGTGGAGCGGTGCCGGGCGAACTCGTCCAGTTCGACGAAGGAGCCTTCGTCGAGCAGGAGGTCGATCCGCTCACGGGCCGTCAGCTTGCCCTTGGCGTGCTGCTTTTCGACCGCGCGTGCGGAGCCGGCGTGCGTCGCCTCTTCGATGCGACGCTGAAGATCCGCGAGCTTGCCCGCGGTCGTGTGGATGTCGGGCTGCTGCTCTTCCGGCTCGGACATCGGGATGCGGCTCCCTGCCTGCTCAAAAGGGGGGACGGTTACTCATCCGTAGCGTAGTGGGGGGCCCTCCGTTCGGCAGTGCGGTCTTTCCCACACCGCTTTCCCCTTCACAGACGCGGGAAGGAGATCCTTGAGGAGCCCACGCCGTCACCGCGCCCCTGGGCACGATCGGGGCGTGGTGGCGGGACACGTCGAAGGCGCGACACCGTGGGAACGGCCGGGTGCCCGTGAAGCTCGGCCCCCGGGGCCAAAACCCGTCCCCTGTGCGGGGTGGAGGAGGTCAAACCTAGTGTGGGTCGCATGACACCACATGGTGAAGGTACGCCCGACGGGCACAGTGAGCCGAGGCCGGGACGTTGGTCCGACCTCGACCGTCCGCCGTTGAACGCCGTCGGTCTGCGCCGCGGACTCGTGCGCGCGGGTGGATTGTGGACGCAGGTGGACGTGGTGCAGCGCACCGGTTCCACCAACTCCGATCTCGTGGCACGGGCCGGCGCGGGCGGGCTGGAGGAAGGCGCCGTCCTCGTCGCCGAGGAGCAGACCGCCGCGCGGGGACGCCTCGACCGGCAGTGGACGGCTCCGGCCCGGTCGGGGTTGTTCTTCTCCGTATTGCTGAGGCCCGCCGAGGTGCCTGTGGCGCGGTGGGGCTGGCTGCCGTTGCTGACCGGCGTCGCGGTGGCGACCGGGCTGTCGCGGGCCGCGGGCGTCGACACGGCGTTGAAGTGGCCCAACGACCTGCTGGTCACGGTGGGCGGCGAGGAGCGGAAGGCCGGCGGGATCCTGGCGGAGCGGGCCGGTGACGACGGGGTGGTGATCGGTGTCGGGATCAACGTGAGCCTTCGGGATGATGAGCTGCCGGTGCCGACCGCGGGGTCGCTGGCACTGGCGGGGGCGGTGAGCACGGACCGGGATCCGCTGCTGCGGGGGGTGCTGCGGTCGCTGGAGGACTGGTACGGGCGGTGGCGGGCGGCGGGGGGCGACCCGGGGCCGAGCGGTCTGCAGGAGACGTATGCGGCGGGGTGCGCGACGCTGGGGCGGGTGGTGCGGGCGGAGCTGCCCGGGGACCGGGAGCTGGTGGGGGAGGCGGTCGCGGTGGACGGCGACGGCCGCCTGGTGCTGGCCACGGGGGAGGGCGTGCAGGAGCCGGTGGGTGCGGGCGACATCGTCCATCTGCGGGCGAACTGACGCCCGTGGCTTCGGTGGGGGGCCGGGTGGCGCCCGGGGCCGGTGGGTGGGCCGGACCGGGTCTCCGCACCCCCGGCCCGGCCCCCGACGCGACGCCGGTCACCTCACCCCACGGCGTAACCCGACGAAGTGAGCTGGCGCACACCTGCCGTAGAGTTGAGGCCGGTCGACACCTGGCCATGGCAGATCGGAAGGGCACGCGTGACCGTCGACGACCCGGGTTCCACGGACGCGCAGGGCGCCGACGAGGATCCGCTCGCCCTGCGCCTGGAACAGCTCATCCTGGGTGCCGAGCGCCGTTACACACCGTTCCAGGCGGCCCGCAGCGCCGGCGTCACCATGGAGCTGGCCACCCGCTTCTGGCGGGCGATGGGTTTCGCCGACGTGGGCCAGGCCAAGGGCCTCACCGAGGCCGACGTGCTCGCGCTGCGCCGGCTCGCCGGTCTGGTGGAGGCGGGTCTGCTGAGCGAGGCCATGGCGGTCCAGGTGGCGCGGTCCACCGGGCAGACCACCGCCCGGCTGGCCGAGTGGCAGATCGACTCCTTCCTGGAGGGGCTGACCGAGCCGCCCGAGCCGGGCATGACCCGTACCGAGGTGACGTATCCGATCGTCGAGCTGCTCCTGCCCGAGCTGGAGGAGTTCCTCGTGTACGTCTGGCGGCGGCAGCTCGCCGCGTCGGCCGGACGGGTCGTCCAGGGCGCCGACGACGAGGAGATGGTCGACCGGCGGCTCGCCGTCGCCTTCGCGGACCTCGTGGGGTTCACGCGGCTGACCCGGCGGATGGAGGAGGAGGAGCTCGGCGAGCTCGTCGAGGCCTTCGAGACCACCGCCGCCGATCTGGTCGCCGCGCGGGGCGGGCGGCTCATCAAGACGCTGGGCGACGAGGTGCTCTACGCCGCCGACGACGCCGGTACCGCCGCGGACATCGCGATACGGCTGATCGAGACCATGGCGAACGACGAGACCATGCCGGAACTGCGGGTCGGCATGGCGTTCGGCACGGTGACCACCCGGATGGGTGATGTCTTCGGTACGACCGTGAACCTGGCCTCCCGGCTCACGTCCATAGCCCCCCGGGACGCCGTGCTGGTCGACAGCGCCTTCGCCGAGGAACTGATCCGCACCGGTGCCGCCCCTGCCTCCGAGGCGGCGGCGGCCGAGGCGGTGGCCGCGGCGGAGAAGGAGGGCGAGGAGCCGCCGAGCTACCGGTTCGCGCTCCAGCCGATGTGGCAGCGGCCCGTGCGCGGCCTCGGCGTGGTGGAGCCCTGGCTGCTCACGCGCCGGAACGGGGCTTCCGTCCCGTCCTAGTCCCGGCCGCCGGGACCCGGGCCGCCGCCCACGCAGAGACCGATGATCGGTACGCACAGGCCGCCGGGGCCGGGATCCGGTGTGCCCGGCTGTTCCGGTGCCGGGTCCCGGGGCGCCGGCGGGGGTGTCCCCGGGGTGCTCGGTGGCGGGGGCGTGGGCGGCTGGGGCCGCCGGGTGACCGGGGCCCGGGTGGTCGGGGTGCTCGCGGTGGCCGGGACGGTCGTCGGGGGCCGGGCCGGGGACGACGGTTCGGGCGCTGTGAGCGGGGTCCGGTTCTTGCCGCCCAGGGCCGTGGGGGAGGACGGGCTCGCCTCGGGGGCGGGCCCGGTGGCCTCGCTCGTCGTGGGGGGACCGGTGGGTGTGCCGGTGTCCGTGTGGAGGATGGGGCGCGGGCCCGTCTCCGCGCCGATGTCCGCGCCGCCGCCCTGGGGGGCGGCCAGGCGGACCAGGGTCACGGCGCTCGCGGCCACGGCCAGGCTTCCCGCGGCCAGCAGCGCCTTGCGGGGGCGGGGCTTGCGGTGGCGGCCCCGGAAGCGGGAGGTGCCTGCCGGTGGCTCTTCGGCCGGTGCGGTCGGTGTCATCGCGATCCCCTCCCCTGCGTGCGCGCCCCCGACGCGCCGCGGTGTGCGCACGCTATGCGCTCCCGTGAGGGGCCGGGCCGGAAGTCGGGGTGATGTCACTCGAACGGGTGGGCGGGGAGTGACGGGGGAACCGGACGTGCGCCCTTTTCTCCGGTGGGCGCGGGCTGCGATGATCGGGGCGAGTGGAAGTTAACCCGCGTTAACCGGAGGGTGTCGATGAGTGAGGAACGGTTCGGGGAGTTCGTGCTGGTGCGCCGGCACGAGCGGGGGCATGTCGCGGAGCTCGTCCTCGACCGGCCGGGGGCCATGAACGCCGTGTCGACCGGGATGGCCCGTTCCATCGCGGGGGCCTGTGCGGCGCTGGGGGAGGACCGGAGCGTACGGGTGGTGGTGCTGAGCTCCTCGCACGAGCGGGCGTTCTGCGTGGGGGCCGATCTGAAGGAGCGCAACTCCTTCAGCGACGCCGACCTGGTGCGTCAGCGGCCCGTGGCGCGCGGGGCGTACACCGGGGTGCTCGAGCTACCCGTGCCGACGGTGGCGGCGGTGCACGGGTTCGCGCTCGGCGGCGGGTTCGAGCTGGCCCTGTCGTGCGACGTGATCGTCGCCGACCGTACGGCGGTCATGGGGCTGCCCGAGGTGTCGGTCGGGGTGATTCCGGGCGGGGGCGGTACGCAGTTGCTGCCCCGGCGGGTGGGGGCGGCGCGGGCCGCCGAGCTGATCTTCACGGCGCGGCGGGTGGAGGCCGCCGAGGCCCGGGAGCTGGGACTCGTCGACGAGCTGGTGGAGGAAGGGCGGGACCGGGAGGAGGCCCTCGCCATGGCGTCCCGGATCGCCGGGAACTCGCCGGTGGGGCTGCGGGCGGCCAAGCGGGCGCTGCGACTGGGGCACGGGCTGGATCTGGCCGCCGGGCTGGAGGTCGAGGACGCCGCCTGGAGATCGGTGGCGTTCTCGGGGGACCGGGCGGAGGGGGTCGCCGCCTTCAACGAGAAGCGCAGGCCGGAGTGGCCCGGGGAGTAGGGGCCCGGTGAGCCCCGTTCGCTCCTTGAATATCCCGATCGGTCCTGAATCTTCCTAATCTGGAGAGATGGTTGAGGAGAGCCGGCTGGCGGCCGTGGTGGCGCTGGCCCAGGGCATGGCCGCCGCGCACGGTTCGCGGGACGCCTGGCGGGCCGCGGCCGACGGGGCCTGCCGGGCGCTGGGCGGGAGCTTCGCCGCCCTGTCGGTGTGGGAGCGAGGGCTGGGGCGGCTGCGGGTCCTGGTGAACGTCGGTGAGCTGGCCGAGGGCGAGGAGGAGTTCCCGGAGGACGAGTCCTATCCGGTGCACCAGTTCGCCGAGATCACCGAGTTCCTGCACGAGCGGTGGGCGGGGGGCGGTGAGCCCGACGCGTGGGTGGAGACCGCCGAGGGGTCCTCGGCGGGGCGCGCCGGGTACTGCCACCAGCGGGTGGCCGCGCTCAGGCGGCGCGGGCGCGGGTGCTGTGTGGTCGCGCCGATCGTGCTGCACGGGCGGGCCTGGGGCGAGCTGTATGTGGCCCGGCCGGCCGGTGTGCCCGTCTTCGGGCGGGGCGACGCCGACTTCGCGACGGTCCTGGCCGCCGTCGTGGCCGCCGGGATCGCGCAGGCCGAGCGGCTGGAGGAGGCCCGGCGGCTGGCGTACACGGACTCGCTGACCGGGCTGGCCAACCGGCGTGCCGTGGACGCCCGGCTCGACGAGGCCGTCGAGCGGCATCGGCGGGACGGGGCCGTCGTCAGCCTCGTGGTGTGCGACCTGAACGGGCTGAAGCGGGTCAACGACACGCTGGGGCATGCCGTGGGAGACCGGCTGCTGGAGCGGTTCGGGACCGTGCTGTCGCTGTGCGGGGCCACGCTGCCGGGGGCCCTGGCGGCGCGGCTCGGCGGGGACGAGTTCTGTCTGCTGGTCGTGGGGCCGCCGGCCGACGAGGTCGTCAAGGCGGCCGACGAGGTGTGCCGGCGGGCCGTGGAGCTGGGGATCGGGGACGGCGTCGCCTGCGGGGTGGCGTCCACCGAGGACGCCATCGGGCCGGTGCACTCCGCCCGGCGGCTGTTCCGGCTGGCCGACGCGGCGCAGTACCGGGCCAAGGCCGAGCGCGCCGCGCATCCCGTCGTGGCCGGACGGGAGGGGCCCGGCGATCCCGTCGTGCGGCTCGCGGACGAGCCGCCGCGGGCGGCGGACGGGGAGCGGCGCCGGTTCCGGGGACGGCATTCGCCGTAGCGCGTGATCTGCCGGTAAGGGGTGAAACCTGAGCCCGGTGGTGACATCATTGAATTCACTGCGTACGCTCCTGAATATGGATATGCACACTGTGGTGGTGGGGACCGTCGGCGTGACCGCGTCCGACGTGCTCGCCGTGGCGCGCGGCGGTGCCCGCGTCGAACTGTCCGCGGAGGCGGTGGCCGCCCTCGCCGCGTCCCGCGGGATCGTGGACGCCCTGGCCGCGAAGCCGGACCCCGTGTACGGGGTGAGCACCGGCTTCGGCGCCCTGGCGACCCGGCACATCAGCCCGGAACTCCGTGCTCGGCTGCAGCGCAACATCGTCCGTTCGCACGCCGCGGGGATGGGGCCGCGGGTGGAGCGCGAGGTCGTACGGGCGCTGATGTTCCTGCGGCTGAAGACCGTCTGCTCCGGGCGCACCGGTGTCCGGCCCGAGGTCGCGCGGACGATGGCCGACGTGCTGAACGCCGGAATCACCCCGGTCGTGCACGAGTACGGCTCCCTCGGCTGCTCCGGCGACCTGGCCCCGCTGTCCCACTGCGCCCTCACGCTGATGGGCGAGGGGGAGGCGGAGGGTCCCGACGGCAGTGTGCGGCCGGCCGGTGAACTGCTCGCCGAGCACGGCATCCGGCCCGTCGAACTGCGCGAGAAGGAAGGGCTCGCCCTCCTCAACGGCACCGACGGCATGCTCGGCATGCTGGTCATGGCCCTCGCCGACCTCGACGTCCTGTACAAGTCCGCCGACGTCACGGCCGCCCTGAGCCTGGAGGCGCTGCTCGGCACCGACAAGGTGCTCGCCCCCGAGCTGCACGCCATCCGCCCGCACCCCGGCCAGGCCGCCAGCGCCGCCAACATGCTGGCCGTGCTGAAGGGTTCGGGGCTGACGGGGCATCACCAGGACGACGCACCCCGCGTCCAGGACGCCTACTCGGTGCGCTGCGCCCCGCAGGTCGCCGGCGCCGGACGGGACACCCTGGCGCACGCCCGGCTGGTCGCCGAACGCGAACTCGCGTCGGCCGTGGACAATCCGGTCGTGCTGCCCGACGGCCGGGTCGAGTCCAACGGCAACTTCCACGGTGCGCCGGTCGCCTATGTGCTGGACTTCCTCGCCATCGCCGTCGCCGACCTCGCCTCCATCGCCGAGCGCCGCACCGACCGGCTGCTGGACAAGAACCGCAGCCACGGGCTACCGCCCTTCCTCGCCGACGACCCCGGCGTGGACTCCGGGCTGATGATCGCCCAGTACACGCAGGCCGCCCTGGTCAGCGAGCTGAAGCGGCTCGCCGTACCGGCGTCGGCGGACTCGATCCCGTCCTCCGCGATGCAGGAGGACCACGTCTCCATGGGCTGGTCGGCGGCGCGGAAACTGCGCACGGCCGTCGACAACCTCACCCGGGTCGTCGCCGTCGAGCTGTACGCCGCCACCCGGGCCGTGGAACTGCGCGAGGGACTGACCCCGGCGCCGGCGACGCGGGCGGTCGTCGAGGCCGTACGGGAGGCGGGCGTGGGCGGTCCCGGTCCCGACCGTCACCTCGCTCCCGACCTCGCCGCGGCGGACGCGTTCGTGCGGGACGGACGGCTGGTGGCGGCTGTGGAGACGGTCACCGGACCGCTGAGCTGAACCGGCCGGGGCCCCGCGGCCGTTCCGCCGGGCCCCGGTGCGCGCGTCTACGGCCCCAGGCGTTCCCGGCGGACCGAGTAGACGACGAAACCGGCGCCGAGGACGAGGCAGGCCGTACCGCCGGCGATGTACGGGGTGCTGTCGAAACTGCCGGTGTCCGCGAGGCGGACCTCCTCACCGGTGCCGTCGACGGACGCCGAAACGACTCTCGCCTGCTGTGTGACCTGCGGAGACGGGCTTGCCGAGACCGCGTTCGCGACCGGCGTGTTCGAGGTCGCGTTCGCGGACGGGACGAACCACAGGGCACACAGCAGGGTGCCCGCGGCGGTGGCGGTCAGCAACGGACGGAGCGCGGATGACACGGAATATCGATCCCCTTGTGGCGCTGGCGAATTGGCCGTGTGGGGCGATGTTAGTGAACGGCGCGGGTCACGGGAAAGTCACGGGGCCCGAGGCCGTACGCTCCGGGCATGAGCACCCCAGAGACATCACGGTTTGTACGGCTTCGCGTGGAACTCGTCCTCGAGATCGACGACGAGGAGGCGGTGACCGGGGCCGCGCTGCGCGGGATCGCGGATGACGGCGACATGCCGGACGAGGAACGGGTACACGCCGAGAGCGCTGTGACGGAGGACACCGCGGAGGCCCTCGCCCAACTCGTCGACCCGTTCGCCCTGATCGGCGAGGTGCCGGGCGTGGAACTGCTGCAGGCGTCCTGGAGCGGCGAGGAGATCGACTACGACCCCGACTCGCCGGAGTGGGACCTCGACGAGGGCGAGAGCGAGTACGAGGACGAGGACGAGGGGCCCTATGGCGACGAGGACGGTGCGGACAGGGTCGGCTGAGGCGTTTTGGGGAAATCGTGACCCCGGGCGGCAACCGCCGCCCGGGTCCTGACGTCTCAAGCCACGGTGCACCGACCGGCACCTTCACCGTCCGCCCCGGCGGACGTGGCGAGCCCCACACCCGCGGGTCATGGGGAACGGGAGCACCCGGTCGTAGCGTTGAAGGTTGTGGACGAGGTTCTCCGGCTTCGCGCCGGGGACTCGTGGGGTTGGGATTCGGCAACGATGGAGAAGCGTGTGATGACGGACGGTAAGCGGCGCAGGGGTCTGGCGGCCGCGTCCGCTCTGCTCGGCGGAGTGCTGGTGCTCTCGGCGTGTTCCGGCGGTGACGACAGCGCCTCGGGCGACGGCGGCAAGGGCGATTCGCAGGCCCAGGTCGACGAGGCGGCGGCCAAGAAGTCCTCCGAGGCGCAGATCAAGATCACGCCGAAGGACGGCTCGAACAACGCCTCCATCAACAACTCCGCCGCCGTGACCGTGGCCAAGGGCACGCTCACCGAGGTGAAGATGACCACCGCCGACGGGACCGCCGTCGCCGGCGAGATATCCGCCGACAAGAAGAGCTGGAAGCCCAGCGGCCAGCTGGAGCGGGCCACCACCTACAAGCTGTCGGCCACCGCCGAGGACTCCGCGGGCCTCGCCGCCCACGAGAACGCCTCGTTCACCACGGTCGCCCCGGACAACAGCTTCATCGGCACCTTCACCCCGGACGACGGCACCACCGTCGGCGTCGGCATGCCGGTGTCGATCAACTTCGACAAGGCGATCACCAACAAGGCCGCGGTGCAGAAGGGCGTCACCGTCACCAGCAGCAGCGGCCAGGAGGTCGTCTGCCACTGGTTCAACGCCAACCGCATGGACTGCCGGCCCGACGAGTACTGGCAGGAGGACTCCACCGTCACCCTGAAGCTGGCGCTCGACGGGGTCGAGGGCGCCGAGGGCGTCGTCGGCGTCCAGCAGAAGACGGTCACCTTCAAGATCGGCCGCAACCAGGTCACGTACGTCGACGCCAAGACCAAGCAGATGAAGGTCACGCAGGACGGCAAGACCGTCCGCACCATCCCGATCTCCGCCGGGGCGCCCGAGAACAAGACGTACGAGGGCCAGATGGTGATCTCCGAGAAGTTCAAGGAGACCCGGATGAACGGCGCGACGGTCGGCTTCACCGACGACGACGGCAAGGGCGAGTACGACATCAAGGACGTGCCGCACGCCATGCGTCTGAGCACCTCCGGCACCTTCATCCACGGCAACTACTGGGGCGCCAAGTCCATCTTCGGCAGCGTCAACACCAGCCACGGCTGCGTGGGCCTGCAGGACGCCAAGGGGGCGAACGACCCGAACATGCCGGGCGCCTGGTTCTACGACAACTCGATCGTCGGTGACGTGGTCGTCGTCCAGAACACCGGTGACAAGACCATCGCCCCGGACAACGGCCTCAACGGCTGGAACATGAGCTGGGAGCAGTGGAAGGCGGGCTCGGCGGTCTGACGCCGGCCGCGCAGGCGGCGCCCCACTCCACCACCCGGCCGATGCCGCCGTCCGCCCCTTACGGGGAGCGGGCGGCGGCATCGGTCTTCTTCTCATGGGGCTCTTATGGGGCGCTTACCGCTTCATCACCAAGCGTCCCTAGCTTGCGGCCATGTTCTTCACCTATCTGAGGCGCGAGCTGCGCCGCCGTAGAAAGGCGGCCCTCGTCGTCGCCTCCGGCCTCGCCCTGGGCATCGCCCTGGTCGTCGTGGTCAACTCCGTGTCCTCCGGCATGGGCAGGGCGCAGGAGAAGGTCCTGCAGTCCCTCTACGGGCTCGGCACGGACATGACGGTCACCAAGGCCGCCGAGTCCCGGACCACCGGCGAACGCCCCCGGTTCCGGTTCGACGCCCAGGACGACGGCTCCGGCGAGGAGCAGAGCAGCGACCGCGTCATGGTGCAGGACTTCCAGACCCTGGCGAGCTCCACCGTGACCGAGGTCGGCGAGCAGGACGGCGTCGCCGACGCCGTGGGCGGACTGAGTCTCCAGGTCATGAAGGTGAGCGGCGAGTTCACCCGGGGTCAGTTCCAGCAGGACGGCCAGAGCGGCCAGGGCGCCGAGGGCGGCGGTCCCGGCGGGGGCCGGCCCTCTCCGCAGGGCCGGGTCGAGGGCGGCGGCGCCAACTTCGACGTCAACAGCTACACCGTCTACGGCACCGACGTCACCGAGCCCGCCCTCGGCCCGCTGACCTCCTCCGAGATCACCGACGGACGCACCTTCACGTCGACCGAGACCGACGCGAAGGTCGCCGTCGCCGACTCCGCCTACGCCAAGGAGAAGAAGCTCGAAACCGGTGACACCGTCACCGTCAAGGGCACCGAGTACAAGGTCGTCGGCATCGCCACCGCCTCCAGCGGGGACGCCGCGGCCAACCTCTACCTGCCGCTGAAGCAGGCGCAGACCCTCGCCGACGCCAAGGACGAGGTCACCACGATCTACGTCCGGGCGACCGACTCCCAGCGGATCGACAGCGTCAAGTCCGGGATCCAGAAGAACGTTTCCGGTACGACCGTCACGACCTCCGCCGACCTCGCGGACACCGTCTCCGGCTCCCTGTCCACCGCCTCCTCGCTCGCCGCGGGCGTCGGCACGTGGCTGTCGGTCGTGGTACTCGTGGCCGCGTTCCTCGTCGCCGGTCTGCTCACCTCCTCGGCGGTCTCCCGCCGGGTGCGCGAGTTCGGCACCCTCAAGGCGCTGGGCTGGAAGTCCGGCCGGGTGACCTTGCAGGTGGTCGGCGAGTCCATGGTCCAGGGCCTGATCGGCGGCGCCCTCGGCATCGCGCTCGGCCTGGCGGGCGCCTACGCCGTCACGGCCGTCAGCCCCACCCTGCAGGCCCAACTCGGTGGCGGTGACGGCGTGAGCGGGCCCGGCGGTGGCGGCGGCATGGGCGGTCCCGGACGGCAGACCGCCGCCAAGACCCTCGACGTCGCGCTCACCGCGCCCGTCAGCCTCACCACCGTCGCCCTCGCGGTCGGCCTCGCCGTGGCCGGCGGCCTCGTCGCCGGCGCCTTCGGCGGCTGGCGCGCCTCCCGGCTGCGGCCGGCCGACGCGCTGCGCCGCGTCGAGTAGCACCCGACCGGCACCGGCCCCGGGGCCCGCCGCAGCGGACGGGCCCCACCCTCGTACGCGATCCAGGAGCAGCCATGTACGAACTCAGAGGCGTCACCCGGCGCTACACGCGCGGCAAGGAGACCGTCCACGCCCTCGACGGAGTCGACCTGACCATCCCCGACGGCGACCGGCTCGTCATCCAGGGTCCCACCGGCGGCGGCAAGTCCACGCTGCTGCAGATGCTCGGCGGCCTCGACCGGCCCAGCTCCGGCGAGATCGTCCTGGACGGCACCGACCTGGCCGAGCTGCCCGAGGCCCGGCTCACCCGGGTCCGCAGCGAGAACATCGGCTTCGTCTTCCAGTCGTTCAACCTGATCCCCACGCTCACCGCGCAGGAGAACGTCGAGACCGCGCTCGTCCCGCTCGGCGTGAAGGCCAGGGAGCGCCGGGAGAAGGCCGCCGAGGCGCTGGCGTCGGTCGGTCTGGGCGAGCGGCTCGGGCACCTGCCCGGCGAGATGTCCGGCGGCCAGCAGCAGCGCGTGGCCATCGCGCGGGCGCTGGTGAAGGAACCGAAGGTGCTGCTCGCCGACGAACCCACCGGAAACCTCGACGAGTCGATGCGCGACGAGATCATGGACGTGCTCATCCGCATGTGGAAGGAGCTGGGGCTGACCTTCGTCATGGTCACCCACGACTCGTCGATCGCGAAGGCGGCCCCGCGCCTGGCGACGATCCGCAAGGGACGGATCACCGTGAAGGAGAACCCGGGAGTCTGACCGGGAGAGGAGTCAACCGCGCGATCATGTAACGGAGTTCCGGCGGTGGGGTTACAACCACCCGTCGACTTCGGCATCCTTTCCGGCGTCCCTTGAGACGTTTGATCACCCCTCGGCATACTGCGTGTTCCGGGGGGTGCGCGCATGCGTACGAGACCACCCCCGGCCGGGTGACATCGCGTTCGCCCGGCGACCTTGCTAGGGGGAACCTTGCGCAGACAAGTGAAGAGAGCGTGCGCGGCCACGGTCGCCACGGCGACCGCCGTGGCGCTCGCGGCGGGCATGGCCGGCCCCGCGTCGGCCGACGGGGAGCGCACGACCGCCGCCTCCGCGACGGAGGCGTCCGCGCCGAAGGCCAAGCACCGGATCACGCTGATCACGGGTGACCGGGTCGCCGTGGACGCCAAGGGCCGCGTGGTCGGCCTGGAGCGGGCCGAGGGCCGGGAGCACATACCCGTGCAGATCCGCCGCACCGGCGGCCACACCCTGGTGCTGCCGGCCGACGCCGCCCGGCTGGTCGCGAGCGGCAAGCTGGACCAGCGGCTGTTCGACGTCACCGAGCTGAACAAGACCGCGACCCGCGGCTCCCAGAAGCGGGGCCTGAAGGTCATCGTCGGCTACCAGGGCGGCGCCCGGGCCGCCAAGGCCGACGTCCGTGACGCGGGCACGGTCCGCCGGACCCTGAAGTCCCTGAACGCGGACGCGGTGCAGACCCCGCACGAGGACACGCCCGAGCTGTGGGACGCCGTCACCAACGGCGACCGCACCGCCTCCGGCATCGCCCACGTCTGGCTCGACGGGGTCCGCAAGGCCTCCCTCGACACGTCGGTGGCGCAGATCGGCACCCCGAAGGCCTGGGCGGCCGGCTACGACGGCAAGGGCGTCACCATCGCCGTGCTGGACACCGGCGTCGACGCCGGCCACGCGGACCTCAAGGGCCAGGTGACCGAGTCCAAGAACTTCAGCTCCGCGGCCACCGTCGGCGACAAGGTCGGCCACGGCACCCACGTCGCGTCCATCGCGGCCGGCACGGGCGCCCTGTCCAAGGGCACGTACAAGGGCGTCGCGCCCGGCGCGAAGATCCTCAACGGCAAGGTCCTCGACGACGCCGGCTTCGGTGACGACTCCGGCATCCTCGCCGGCATGGAGTGGGCGGCCGCGCAGGGCGCCGACGTCGTCAACATGAGCCTGGGCGGCATGGACACCGCCGAGGTCGACCCGCTGGAGGCGGCGGTCAACAAGCTGTCCGCCGAGAAGGGCGTCCTGTTCGCCATCGCGGCCGGCAACGAGGGCCCGCAGTCGGTCGGTTCGCCCGGCAGCGCGGACGCCGCGCTCACCGTCGGCGCCGTCGACGACAAGGACCAGCTCGCCGACTTCTCCTCCACCGGCCCGCGCGTCGGCGACGGCGCCGTCAAGCCGGACGTCACCGCTCCCGGCGTGGACATCACGGCCGCCTCGGCGAAGGGCAACGACATCGCCAAGGAGGTCGGCGAGAAGCCGGCCGGCTACATGTCCATCTCCGGTACGTCGATGGCGACCCCGCACGTCGCGGGCGCGGCGGCGATCCTCAAGCAGCAGCACCCGGAGTGGACCTACGCGGAGCTGAAGGGCGCGCTCACCGGTTCCACCAAGGGCGGCAAGTACACGCCGTTCGAGCAGGGTTCGGGCCGCGTCCAGGTCGACAAGGCGGTCAAGCAGACCGTGATCGCCGACCCGGTGTCGCTGAGCTTCGGCATCCAGCAGTGGCCGCACACCGACGACAAGCCGGTGACCGAGCAGCTCACCTACCGCAACCTCGGCACCCAGGACGTCACCCTGAAGCTGACGTCGACCGCCACGAACCCCCAGGGCAAGGCGGCCCCGGCCGGCTTCTTCAACCTCGGTGCCACCACGGTCACCGTCCCGGCGGGCGGCAAGGCCTCCGTGGACCTCACGGTCGACACCAGGCTGGGCGGCACCCTCGACGGCGCCTACTCCGCGTACGTGGTCGCCACCGGCGGCGGGCAGACCGTGCGCACGGCGGCCGCGGTGCAGCGCGAGGTCGAGTCGTACGACGTGACGCTGAAGTTCCTCGACCGCGCGGGCAAGCCGGCCACCAACTACGTCGCCAACCTCGCCGGACTCTCCGGCCTGGGCGCCGACCGGTGGTACCAGCCCTACGAGGCCGACGGCACCGTCACCGTCCGCGTGCCCAAGGGCGGTTACGTCCTGGACACCGGCATCTTCGTCGGCTCCGACCCGGAGACGTACGAGGGCGCCGACTGGCTCGCCCAGCCGAAGCTGAACGTCACCAAGAACACGACGATCACGCTGGACGCCCGCAAGGCCAAGCCGGTGAAGATCACCGTGCCGGCCAAGGGCGTCAAGCCGGAGTTCGCCTCCGCCGACTACACCGTCGAGACGAGGAACTCGGCCTACGCCTTCGGCTGGTGGCTGGACTCGTACGACAACTTCCGCTCCGCCCACCTCGGCCCGCAGGTCACCGACGGCTCGCTGAGCCAGCAGTGGGACGCCCACTTCAGCAAGGGCGCCAAGGAGCAGTACAGCACCGTCACCGGCGGCAAGGTCAAGAACCTCGCCACCGGGTACACCCGGACCTACAAGGCCGGCGAGTTCGCCACGGTGAAGGTCGGCATGGGCGCCGCGGCGAGCGGCAAGAAGGGCACCGTCAACCCCGCGGGCTGGCTGCCCGGCGGCGGCGGCGCCTCCTCGTTCGGCAACGCGCAGAGCCTGCCCGGCACCCGCACGCTGCACCTGTCCACCGTGTCCGGGGTGAAGTGGGACCTCGACTTCGAGCAGCAGGGCGGTGTCGACGCCGAGGGCTGGCCGATCTCGGAGGCCGGGTACGTCATCGCGTACGCGAAGGGCTACAAGGGCGGCAAGACGTACAAGGAGACCGTGAACACGGCCGTCTTCGGGCCGCGCCTCACCTCCGACTACGGCATCTTCCGTGACGGCAACAGCATCTCCGGGCTGGTTCCGCTGTTCGCCGACGGCAAGGGCCACGACGGCTCCTCGGTCTTCACGTCGGTCACCACCAGCCTCTACCGCGACGGCAAGAAGGTCGGCTCGCACGACGACCCGCTGTTCGGCGAGAAGGAGTTCAAGGTCCCGTCCGCGGACGCCTCCTACAAGCTGACCACCTCGGTCAAGCGCAGCGCCAAGGTCGCCGCCGCCTCCACGCGGATCGACGCGAGCTGGACCTTCCGGTCCAAGAAGACCACCGACCTCACGCAGCTGCCCGCCTCCACGGCCCGCTTCCTGGCGGCCACCGGTCTGGACAGCAAGGTGACGGCCGGCAAGAAGGTCAGCATCCCGGTCACCGTCGAGGGCGCCGCCAAGGGCAAGAACCTCAAGTCCCTGTCGGTGTACGTGTCCTACGACTACGGCAAGACCTGGAAGAAGACCACGGTCACGAAGGGGAAGATCACCGTCAAGAACCCCGCGAAGGGGAAGGCCATCTCCTTCCACGCCAAGATCGCCGACAAGAAGGGCAACAAGTCGACGATCTCGGTCTACAACGCGTACTACGGCAAGTAGTCCGTGAGGGAACGGCCCGCCGGAAGCACCGTCTCCGGCGGGCCGTTCCGTGTCCTTCGGGCGCGGGAGGACCCGGGGGCCGAGGGCTGAGGGCCGTCCGGCTCAGGGAGCCGTGGTTCCCGCCCCGGCCCGCCTCGCGTCCGCGCCCCAGCTGCACAGCAGCCTCAGGGCCTCCGCCGACGGCGAACCCGGCTCCGCGAAGTACGTGACCAGCGACTGTCCGGTGTCGTCGCCGGCCGGACGGAACGACTCCCACAGCAGCGTCAGCTCACCGACCAGCGGATGCCGGACGTGCTTGACGCCATGGCTCTTCTCCTTGACGTCGTGCGCTGCCCACAGCCTGCGGAACTCCTCGCTCTTGACGGACAGTTCGCCCACCAGCGAGGACAACTGCGGGTCGTCCGGGTGGCGGCCCGCGTCCATGCGGAGATAGGCGACCATGTCGTACGCCTTCTGCTCCCACTCCACGAACAGCTCCCGGTAGTCCGGGTTCAGGAACACCAGCCGCGCCCAGTTCCGCTCCTGCGCCGGGAACCGTCCCCAGTCCCCGAAGACCGCAGCCGCCATCCGGTTCCAGGCGAGGATCTCCGAGCGCCGGCCCACGACGTACGCCGGGACCGCGTCCATCGACTCCAGCAGATGCCGCAGCGCGGGGCGGACCTGCTGGGGCCGGGCCGCCGGCTTCCGCTTCTGCCGCTTCGGCTTCGCCAGATGTGTGAGATGGGACCGCTCGGCGTCGGTGAGGCGCAGGGCACGCGCGATCGAGTCCAGCACCTCCGCCGACACGTTCCGCCCGTTGCCCTGCTCCAGGCGCGTGTAGTACGCCACGGAGACCCCGGCGAGCTGGGCCAGCTCCTCGCGGCGCAGGCCCGGCACCCGGCGGTGCCGTCCGAAGTCCGGCAGGCCCACGTCCTCCGGCTTCAGCCGGGCCCGCCGGGTGCGCAGGAACTCGCTGAGTTCCGCCCGCGGGTCGAGGCCGCCGCTCACGGGGCCGGCCGGGTGGGTGTGCTGCTCGTCCATGTCTCCAGTATTCCCGGTCGTACGCACAGCATCCTGTCCCCGTCAGTGGTACGCACGGCCAACGTAGGCAAAGCCGTGGTCTGGGTGAGTCCGGGCCCTTGTCGCAGGCTGGAGAGCGTGCCCGGCCGGACAGGAGACAGCCGGGCGCACGACCCCACGAGGAGAACTCCGGCATGACCACTGTCGCTGCGTACGCCGCACCCGCCGCCAAGGCTCCGCTGGAGCGGACGACCATCGAGCGGCGCGCGGTCCGCGAGCACGACGTCCTGATCGACATCAAGTTCGCCGGCATCTGCCACTCCGACATCCACCAGGTCCGTGAGGGCTGGGGCGAGGCGATCTTCCCGATGGTCCCCGGCCACGAGATCGCCGGTGTGGTGTCCGAGGTCGGCCCCGGCGTCACGAGGTTCCGGGTCGGCGACCGCGTGGGCGTCGGCTGCATGGTCGACTCCTGCCGAGCGTGCGACAACTGCCGGGCCGGCCAGGAGCAGTACTGCACCGGCGGCAACGTGATGACCTACAACGGCGTCGGCAAGGACGGCGAGCCGACCTACGGCGGCTACTCGGAGAAGATCGTCGTCGACGAGAACTTCGTCCTCGGCATCCCCGAGGGAATCCCGCTGGACGAGGCCGCCCCCCTGCTGTGCGCCGGCATCACCACGTACTCCCCGCTGCGGCACTGGGGCGCCGGTCCCGGCAAGAAGGTCGCGATCGTCGGACTCGGCGGCCTCGGACACCTGGCCGTGAAGATCGCGCACGCGCTCGGCGCCGAGGTGACGGTGCTGTCGCAGTCCCTGCGCAAGAAGGACGACGGGCTGAGGCTGGGCGCCGACCACTACTACGCCACCGCCGACCCGGCCACCTTCGAGGACCTGAAGGGCACCTTCGACCTGATCGTCTCCACGGTCTCCGCCCCGCTCGACCTCGACGCCCACCTGTCGCTGCTGCGGACGGACGGCGCGCTGGTGAACGTGGGCGCCCCGGAGGAACCCGTCTCCCTCAACCTCTTCTCGGTGATCGGCGGACGCAAGACCCTCGCGGGGTCGAGCATCGGCGGTATCCGGGAGACCCAGGAGATGCTGGACTTCTGCGCCGAGCACGGCATCGGCGCGGAGATCGAACTGATCGGCGCGGCCGAGATCAACGAGGCGTACGAACGTGTCCTGAACAGCGACGTCCGCTACCGCTTCGTGATCGACACGGCGACGATCTGACCGGGACTCCGGGGGCGTGCCGGGGCCCTTCGGCCCCGGCCGGAATCCCGTACCGCGGTGCTCAGTGCGGGAGCGTCGCCGGGCTGCCGCCGTTCGCTTCGTAGCCGGCCACCGCCAGGGCGCGGTAGACGGCGAACTCGGCGGCCGGGTCGGGGGAGAGGGTCCAGGGGAGGGCGCCCACGTGGCCGTCGACGTGTATGAGCTGGCTCATGGCCTCCGCCCAGCGCTCGCCGCGGACCAGGAAGAAGACCAGCAGGTGCCGCACGTGCGCCGTCATCGGGTCGCCGGGGCGGGCCGAGTGCACCGCGTGCAGCGCGCCGTGGATCGCCTTGGTGACGGTCTCGCTCCGGTAGAAACCGGCGACCAGGTTCACCTCGGGCAGGTGCTCGAACACCGCGAAGAGCGGCATGGCGGCGAGGAGGGAGCCCCGGGGCGCCCGCGCCGCCGCGGCCTCCGCGAACGACTGCGCCTGCTGCCGCGAGCCGTGCCACTTCTCGCACCAGTAGTGCAGCGCGGCCAGATGCGCCCCCATGTGGGCCGGGGCGCGGTCCAGGATCTTCAGCCAGAGCTGCTCGAAGTCCTGCTGCGAGTAACCGAGTCCGCGGGCCACCGACAGTTCCACGATGTACGGGACGGGGTCACCGGGAGCCAGCAGCGCGGCCTGGCCGCACGCCGCCTTCGCCTCCTCCATGATGATCCGGAACTCGTCCGTCCCGGGCGCCGCCGTACGCCACGCCTGCTGCACCAGGAACTCGGCGTGCACCGCGGCGCCGCCCGCGTCCTTGGGCATCTCGGTCCGCCACACCCGCAGCCACTGCCCGCCCGGCGCCTCGCTCACCCCGCCGGGCCGCTGCCGCAGCTCCAGCGAGGCCGCACCCGCGAACGCCTGGACGCGCTGCCAGCGCCGCTCGCCCTCCGCGTCCGTGCCGGCCAGCAACTGCTGTGCCGCGCGGTAGTCCTGCGTGCGCTGCACCAGGTCCAGGACGTCCAGCAGGTCCTGGTCGGGGCCCGGCATGCGGATGTCCAGCTCCTCCTCGCGGGCGAAGCGGTAGTTCGCCGGGTCCGCCGCGTCCGGGTGGCCGGCGGGGACCTGCATGATCGTCCCGCGCCTGCGCCGCAGATACGGCACCACCACGAAGCCGAGCATGACGAGCGCGATCAGGACCCAGAGAATCTCCATGCCACCAAGCGAACCAGACCACGCCGACAATTGGCCAACCCGGTGCCGGCCCCCTGTGGAAAACTCCCGGCATCCGCCCGCTCCGCCCACGCCGCCCGCTTCGCGTCCGCCATCCGCACCGGGCGCGCACTACCCTCGGTGCTCATGAGCGACAGGCACATCAGTCAGCACTTCGAGACGCTCGCGATCCACGCGGGCAACACCGCCGACCCCCTGACGGGCGCGGTCGTCCCGCCGATCTACCAGGTGTCCACCTACAAACAGGACGGTGTCGGCGGCCTGCGCGGCGGCTACGAGTACAGCCGCAGCGCCAATCCGACCAGGACCGCGCTGGAGGAGAACCTCGCCGCCCTGGAGGGCGGCCGCCGCGGCCTCGCGTTCGCGTCCGGACTGGCGGCCGAGGACTGCCTGTTGCGTACGCTGCTCAGCCCCGGCGACCACGTGGTGATCCCGAACGACGCGTACGGCGGCACGTTCCGCCTCTTCGCCAAGGTCGTCGCCCGCTGGGGCGTGGAGTGGTCGGTGGCCGACACCTCCGACCCGGCCGCCGTCCGGGCCGCGATCACCCCGAAGACCAAGGCCGTCTGGGTGGAGACCCCCTCCAACCCGCTGCTCGGCATCACCGACATCGCCGCCGTGGCCCAGGTCGCCAGGGACGCGGGCGCCCGGCTCGTCGTCGACAACACCTTCGCCACGCCGTACCTCCAGCAGCCGCTCGCGCTCGGCGCGGACGTCGTCGTGCACTCCCTGACCAAGTACATGGGCGGTCACTCCGACGTCGTCGGTGGCGCCCTGGTCACCGGTGACGCGGAGCTGGGCGAGGAGCTCGCCTACCACCAGAACGCGATGGGCGCGGTCGCCGGCCCCTTCGACTCCTGGCTGGTGCTGCGCGGCACCAAGACGCTCTCGGTCCGCATGGACCGGCACAGCGAGAACGCCACGAAGATCGCCGACATGCTCACCCGCCACGCGCGCGTGACGAGCGTCCTGTACCCGGGGCTGCCCGACCACCCGGGCCACGAGGTCGCCGCCAAGCAGATGCGGGCCTTCGGCGGCATGGTCTCCTTCCGCGTGGAGGGCGGCGAGGAGGCGGCCGTCGAGGTCTGCAACCGGGCCGGGGTGTTCACGCTCGGCGAGTCCCTGGGCGGCGTCGAGTCGCTGATCGAGCACCCCGGGCGGATGACGCACGCGTCCGCGGCCGGTTCCGCGCTCGAGGTCCCCGCCGACCTGGTGCGCCTCTCCGTCGGCATCGAGAACGTCGACGACCTGCTCGAAGACCTCCAGCAGGCGCTCGGCCGGTAGACCCCGGTCACCAGCCCGTGAGTGGTGGAGTCGTCTCCGACGGCGGCTCCACCCAGGGGCGGACGGTCAGCGCCCACACCACGAACGCCACGGTCCCCGCCAGCAACAGCAGCCACATCGCCCGGCGGACGAGCACCCTGCGGCGCAGGATGCGGGCCCCGCGGCGCGCCGCGTCCGCGTGGAGCCCGTGCGGCACGTGCGGCGGCGACTGCTCCAGCATCCGCCGTACGGTCGCCTCACGCCTCAGCCGGGTCACGACGGCACCGCCTTGACGCCGCCCGCCGCGGGGGCCGGCCCCGGGGACGGGCGCAGTACGGCGGCCATCGCGCGGTGGAAGACGGTCCGCACGCGCTCCGCGGGCAGGCCGAGCAGGGCCGCCGTCTGTTCCTCGGCGACTCCCTCGTACAGCCGCAGCACCAGGACCAGGCGTTCCTGCGGGGTGAGCCGGGCGAGCGGGCCCTTTGGGCGGGCGCGGGAGGGGAGCAGTCCGCCGCGCCGGCGCCAGGCGCCGTTCGCGAAGCGGATCGCCAGGTACTGACGGGTGTGGGCGTAGGGGTCCCCGCCGTGCAGCCGGTCCCAGCCCGCGTACGTGTGGGCCAGTGCCAGGGTCAGCAGGCGCCGGGCGTGCGGGTTGTCGTCCGGGGCCTCGGCGGTGAGCAGGGTCGCGGTGTGCAGCAGCCGGGTGCCGGCGCCCGCGACGTACGCCTCGAACTCGCGGGCGCGGAGGTCGTCCTGGGACGTGTGCCGTGGTCGCAACCGCGCCTCCCGCCACCCCTGAGAGCCCTCGGTTCTCATATCAGGCCAGAGTGCGCCCCTCGGTCAAGAGACGTGCACGCGCGACGCTCCGGTTTTTTCGCCCCCGCCGTCCCTTCCCGTCCCGGTCCGGGGCTCCGCCCCAGACCCCGCTCCTCAAACGCCGGAGGGGCTGATTCTTGCCGGGGCGGCTGAAATCAGCCCGTCTGGGGGTGCCCCCTCCGGGGGAGTTTGAGGACGAGGCCCGTTCAGGGCCGAAGGGGGGTCTGGGGGCGCAGCCCTCGGAGGGTCAGGAGTCCACCCGGTCAGAGGTGGACATCCGCGCGGACAGCGCGCCGTTGAAGCGCGTCAGGAGCGCGCAGAACGCCTCGCGTTCCCCCGCGTCCCAGTCCTGGGTCAGTTCGGCCATCAACTGGCGGCGGGAGGAGCGCACTTCCTCCAGACGTGACTGCCCGCGCGGGGACAGTTGGAGCACGACCGCGCGTCCGTCCTCGGGGTGCGAGGTCCGTTTGACCAGGCCGGTGTCCACGAGCGGGGCGACCTGCCGGGTGACCGTCGAGGAGTCGATGCCCATGCTCGCGGCGAGCGCCTTGACGCCCATGGGACCTTCCTTGTCGAGGCGGTTGAGCAGCAGGTACGCGGCGCGGTCCATCGAGTTGCGCACCTGGCCGACCCCGCCCAGACGCGTCTGTTCGGCACGGCGTGCGAACAACGCCACCTCGTGCTGCAGCGTGTCGAGAAGACCGGTGTCGCCGACGGCCGTCAGGTCCGTCCTCATGTCCATCGACATATCAGGTGTTGTGGGCATGGCCGGGGGCTCACTTCGTGGAGGGCTGCTAATTGGGGGACAGGGTACGCGGCCGGACGACGGCCCGTACCGGCGCTGAGCAAAGCCGAGTCCGCGGGTTGGTCACACCCGTCGTCGCCACCGGTGAACTGCGATGCTGGAACCATGAGCTACAGCACGGCCGGCGCCCTGCGGACCGTCACTCTCGACGATGTCCGCGGCGCCCGGAAGATGCTCTCGGGAGTGGCACGGACGACCGCGCTGGAGAGCAGCAGGCACCTGTCCCGGCGGGTGGGCGCGCCGGTGCACCTGAAGTGCGAGAACCTGCAGCGGACGGGGTCGTTCAAGCTGCGCGGCGCGTACATCCGGATCGCCGGGCTGCTGCCGGAGGAGCGGGCCGCCGGTGTCGTCGCGGCGAGCGCCGGCAACCACGCGCAGGGTGTCGCGCTGGCGTCGTCACTGCTCGGGGTGCGGTCCACGGTGTTCATGCCGAAGGGCGCTCCGCTGCCGAAGATCAGCGCGACCCGGGAGTACGGCGCCGAGGTGCGCCTGCGGGGCCAGGTGGTCGACGAGACGCTGGCCGCTGCGATGGAGTACGCGCACGAGACGGGCGCCGTGTTCATCCATCCCTTCGACCACCCGGACATCATCGCGGGCCAGGGCACGGTGGGCCTGGAGATCCTGGAGCAGTGCCCCGAGGTGCGCACCATCGTCGTCGGGGTCGGCGGGGGCGGGCTGGCCGCCGGGATCGCGGTGGCGGTGAAGGCACTGCGGCCCGATGTGCGGATCGTCGGCGTGCAGGCGGCGGGCGCGGCGGCGTATCCGCCCTCGCTGGCGGCGGGCCGGCCGGTGTCGGTGCGCGACCCGGCGACGATGGCCGACGGGATCAAGGTGGGGCGGCCCGGTGACGTGCCGTTCGGGATCATCGGTGAGCTGGTGGACGAGGTGTGCACGGTCACCGAGGACGAGCTGTCGGCCGCGCTGCTGCTGTGCCTGGAGCGGGCCAAGCTGGTCGTCGAGCCGGCCGGGGCGAGCCCGGTCGCGGCACTGCTGAGCCGTCCCGGCGCCTTCGAGGGGCCGGTCGTCGCGGTGCTGTCCGGTGGCAACGTGGATCCGGTGCTGATGGAGCGGGTGCTGCGGCACGGCATGGCCGCGCAGGGCCGTTACCTGGCCGTACGGCTGCGCCTGACGGACCGGCCGGGCGCCCTCGCCTCGCTTCTGGGGGCGTTGTCAGTGGCCGACGCCAACGTCCTCGATGTGAGCCACGTACGGACCGACCCACGGCTCGGGCTCACGGAGGCGGAGGTCGAGCTGCACCTGGAGACCAAGGGCCCGGAGCACTGCGCGGAGGTCGAACAGGCCCTGCGCGAAGCGGGTTACACGGTCATGAGCTGACGCCCGACGGGGTGTCACTCCTTCGGGCAATCCCATGGTGAGACGCGATACATCGCGTTATGGTGTGTCTCGTCGCCGGGTGTTCCACCGTGCGTCCCGCCGCCCCGCCCGGCGAAAAACCTCAGCACATCACAGCGCGCGAACCTAGGCTTTCCGAAGAATCACGACGACGTGGAGACTCATATGCCAGGCGCCATCCATGCCGAAGGCTTAGTGAAAACTTTCGGGAACGTAAGGGCGCTGGACGGCGTCGACCTCGATGTTCCCGAGGGCACCGTCCTGGGCCTGCTCGGGCCGAACGGGGCGGGCAAGACCACCACCGTCCGCTGCCTGACCACCCTGCTGCGGCCCGACAGCGGCAAGGCGGTCGTCGCCGGCCTCGACGTGCTGAAGCAGCCCGACGCCGTGCGCCGCTCCATCGGCCTGTCCGGCCAGTTCGCCGCCGTCGACGAGTATCTGACCGGCCGCGAGAACCTGCAGATGGTCGGGCAGCTCTACCAGATGAAGGCGAAGGCGGCGAAGGCCCGCGCGGACGAACTGCTGGAGCAGTTCAACCTCGCGGACGCCGCCGACCGCACCGCCAAGACCTACTCCGGAGGCATGCGTCGCCGGCTCGACCTCGCCGCCGCCCTGGTCGTCTCGCCGCCCGTGATGTTCATGGACGAGCCGACCACCGGCCTCGACCCGCGCAACCGCCAGCAGCTCTGGGAAGTGATCAAACAGCTGGTCTCCGGCGGTACGACGCTGCTGCTCACCACCCAGTACCTGGAGGAGGCCGACCACCTGGCCCACGACATCGCGGTCGTCGACCACGGCAAGGTCATCGCCCAGGGCACCTCCGACCAGCTCAAGGCCCGCACCGGCGGCGAGCGCGTCGAGGTCGTGGTGCACGAGCGCGAGCACATCCCGTCGGCCTCCGCACTCCTCGACAAGTACAGCCTGCGCGGCGCCGGCCAGGGCGACACCACGGTCGAGGACCACATGCGCAAGATCACCACGCCGGTCTCCGGCGGAGCGAAGCTCCTCGCCGAGATCATCCGCGACCTCGACACCGAAGGCATCGAGATCGACGACATCGGTCTGCGCCGCCCCACCCTCGACGACGTCTTCCTCTCCCTCACCGGCCATGTCGCGGAGGCGAAGGACGAGAACGAGAACAGCAAGGAGGCCGCCAAGTGAGCGCAGTCACCGACGCCGTACGGGTCACGGCCCCCGGCAACCCCGTCGGCCAGTCGATCCGGGACTCCCTGGTCGTCGCCCGCAGGAATCTGATCCGCATGGCCCGGATTCCGGAAGTGGTCATTTTCGGGCTCATCCAGCCCATCATGTTCGTGGTGCTGTTCTCGTACGTGTTCGGCGGGTCCATGGACATCGGCGGCAGTACGAGTCCGCAGGTGTACCGCGAGTTCCTGATGGCCGGCATCTTCGCGCAGACCGTCACCTTCGCCACCGCCGGTGCCGGGGCGGGCATCGCCGAGGACATGCACAAGGGGCTCATCGACCGCTTCCGCTCCCTGCCCATGGCGCGCGGCGCGGTACTCACCGGCCGCACCCTCGCCGACCTGGTGCAGACGGCGCTCACCCTGCTCGTGCTCGCCGTCGTCGCCCTCCTGGTCGGCTGGCGCACCCACACCAGCATCGGCGAGGTGCTCGGCGCGTTCGCCCTGCTCCTCCTGGCCGGGTACGCGTTCACCTGGATCGGCGCGCTCATCGGCCTGTCCGTCCGCACCCCGGAGGCGGCCACCTCCGGCGGACTGGTCTGGCTCTTCCCGGTCACCTTCGTGTCGAACGCGTTCGTGGACTCCAGCAACATGACGCCCTGGCTGCGCCACATCGCCGACTGGAACCCGTTCAGCGCCACCGTGCAGGCCTGCCGCGAGCTCTTCGGCAACCCCGGGGTCTCCACCTCGGACGCCTGGCCCATGCAGCACCCGGTGTGGGCGTCGCTGATCTACTCGATTCTGATCATCGCGTTCTTCCGGACGCTCGCCGTGCGCAAGTACCGCTCGGCGGCGGCATGACGAAGCCCCCGGCACCGCACAGGGTGCCGGGGGCCCGTCGGGGACTCGCGGGGCGGATCAGCCGGTGTACGGCTTCGCCTCCAGGATCTTCACCGAGGCCTTCTTGCCGTTCGGCAGCTCGTACTCCGCGTCCTCGCCGACCTTGTGGCCCATGACGCCCGAGCCCAGCGGGGACTGCGGCGAGTAGGTCTCGATGTCGGCGCTCGCGTACTCGCGGGAGGCGAGCAGGAAGGACAGCGTGTCGTCCTCGTCACCGTCGAAGGCGATCGTCACGACCATGCCGGGCGCCACGACACCGTCGGCGGCCGGGGCCTCGCCGACCTTGGCGTTCTCGAGGAGCTGGGTGAGCTGGCGCACACGGAGCTCCTGCTTGCCCTGCTCCTCCTTGGCCGCGTGGTACCCGCCGTTCTCCCGCAGGTCGCCCTCCTCGCGTGCGGCGGCGATCTTCGCGGCGATCTCCGTGCGCGCGGGACCAGTAAGGTACTCAAGCTCGTCCTTGAGCTTGTTGTACGCCTCCTGGGTCAGCCAGGTGACGTTCTCGCTGGTCTGGGTCACAGGTGCTCCTCGTAGGTACTGGGAATACAAAGCATCGCCCTCCCCAGAAGGATGTTCCCCCAGGGATGGGCGAAACCACGAGCCTAACAATTGAGTGCCCGTAAGGGGAGGACATAAGCCACCAGACTCATGTCAGCGCAGGTCAGTGGCCAGGTATTTCCTGTGGTGTCAGTCCGTGTGACAGCCGACGAGCTCGGCCGAGGTGCCCCGGGAGGTGGTGCGGAGCGTGACGACCTCGTCGACGCGCGTGGCGTCCTCGGCGAAGCGGAAGTCGGCGCGGCCCACCTCGGCGCCGTCCTCGGACTGGGAGCGGATCGTGCAGTAGCCGGCGACCCCCGCGTCCTTGTGCACCTCCAGGTGCACCTTCACGGAGTCCTCGGCGGTGTCGAAACCGATCACCTCGGCGCTGATCTCGTTCTGGGCGACGTAGTGGTAGCCGAACCAGCCGATCAGCCCGAGCATCAGCACCGACAGCACGGCGCCGACGACCTTGAGGGTGCGGTCGGCACGCTGGTCCGAGGAGCGGCCGTAACGGCCCTCGGGCAGCCGCGTGCTCGACGTACTCATGATCGTCTCCTCGGCAGGAGGGGACCGGCGTCCCCTGGCAGGCCCCGGAGTGGAAAACCCCGGAATTATTCGTCCCCCGATTCGGTCACTATAGAAGCCTGCGACTGCGCCGCCGCACACAGGGCGGCTGACGACTTGAGGATTGAGTCTTGACTGACCAGCTGCGACTGATGGCCGTGCACGCCCACCCCGACGACGAGTCGAGCAAGGGCGCGGCCACCATGGCGAAGTACGTGTCCGAGGGGGTGGACGTGCTGGTGGTGACCTGCACGGGCGGGGAGCGCGGCTCCATCCTCAACCCGAAACTGCAGGGTGACGCCTACATCGAGGAGCACATCCACGAGGTACGCAAGAAGGAGATGGACGAGGCCCGGGAGATCCTGGGGGTGAAGCAGGAATGGCTCGGGTTCGTCGACTCCGGGCTGCCCGAGGGCGACCCGCTGCCGCCACTGCCGGAGGGTTGCTTCGCCCTGGAGGACGTCGACAAGGCGGCCGGTGAGCTGGTCCGCAAGATCCGCGCGTTCCGCCCCCAGGTGATCACCACGTACGACGAGAACGGCGGCTATCCGCACCCCGACCACATCATGACCCACAAGATCACGATGGTGGCGTTCGAGGGCGCGGTGGACACCGAGAAGTACCCGGAGGGCGAGTACGGCCCGGCGTACCAGCCGCTGAAGGTGTACTACAACCAGGGGTTCAACCGTCCCCGCACCGAGGCGCTGCACCAGGCGATGCTGGACCGCGGCCTGGAGTCGCCGTACGGGGACTGGCTGAAGCGCTGGAGCGAGTTCGAGCGCAAGGAGCGCACGCTCACCACGCACGTGCCGTGCGCCGACTTCTTCGAGATCCGTGACAAGGCGCTGATCGCGCACGCGACGCAGATCGACCCCGACGGGGGCTGGTTCCGGGTGCCGATGGACCTCCAGCGGGAGGTCTGGCCGACGGAGGAGTACGAGCTCGCGAAGTCCCTCGTCGATACGTCCCTCCCCGAGGACGACCTCTTCGCGGGCATCCGGGACAATGCCTGACATGAGCGCAAGCGCAAGCCTGGCAATGACCCACCTGGTCCCCCTCGCCAAGGAACTCGACGAGGACAAGGTCACCCCCGGTGTTCTCGGTTTCATCGTCTTCGCGGTGATGGCTCTGGCGGTGTGGGCCCTGATGAAGTCCATGAACCGCCACATGGGCCGTGTGGACTTCCCGGAGGAGTCCGAGGAGCCCGGGGCCGAGAAGGCGGGGGCGACGGCCGCTGAGAAGCGGGGCTGAAGGCTCCGCCGACGCCGGGCCGCGCAGACGTCCCGGTCCGCAGCGACGCCGGGTGCCGGCTGTGGGTGGTTGTGCCCACCCGTTCCGCCCTGCGGAACGACTGCCCACAACCACCGGCCGGTGGCCTGCGTGCCCTACGTCTTCTCGCCCACGACCACCGGCCGGTGGCCAGTGCGGCCTACGCCTTCTCGCCCACGACCACCGGCCGATGGCCGGCGTGCCCTACGCCTTCTCGCCCACCGGCACCCCCATCACCTCCCGGGCGTGGCGGCCCGGGACCATGCCCAGGTGCCAGGCCTGCCAGCCGGCCTCCAGGCTGACGCCCCGCTCCAGGAGGAGCTGGTACGCCTCCACGCAGTCGGCCAGTTTCCCGTCACGGGAGTCGTGGCCGGCCCGGCCCAGCCGGGACAGCTCCTCCTGCGCCACCGCCGTACCGACCTCCGTACCGCCCGGCGCCGCGTACGGCAGCAGTGTGCAGCGCAGGAAGCGCGCCCAGTCCTCGCCGCGCCGGTCGCCGTACGACACGAACAGGGACACCGCCTCGTCGCACAGCGCCAGCGCCTGCTGTGTGCGCGCGTTGCCCGCGTCGACGACCGCCAGCTCCAGGCATGTCCACGCCTCGCCGTGCGCCACCCCGATGCGCTGGAAGTCGGCGCGCGCGTCCACGAGGAGCTGCCGGGCGAAACCGGAGTTCCGCAGCGACCCCGTCCGGGCGGCCCGCTGGTCGCGGGTCACCCGCGCCGAGTGGTGCCGGGCGCAGGCCAGGCCGTACACGTCCCGCATCCGGGAGAACATCGTGCGGGCGCGCTCCAGCTCCCGCACCGCCCGGTCCAGGTCCCCGGTCTCCTCCAGCGCCTGGCCCAGGTAGTACAGCGTCCACGCCTCGCCCCGCACGTCCTCGTTGTCCCGGTGCCGGGCGGCGGCCCGGCGCAGGTCCTCCACCGCGGGCGGGGCGTCCCCGTCGACCAGCCGGGCCCGCGCCAGCTCGGTCAGCGCCCACGCCTCACCGCGGGCGTCGCGGGTACGGCCGTACAGTTCCAGGGCGGTGCGCAGTGCGGTTTCGGCGCGCGGGACGTCGCCTCTGCGCAGGTCCAGCTGGCCCAGCTGGAAGTGCGCCCAGGCCTGCCCGTGCACGGACTCGCCCGCGCGGTGCAGCACCAGCGACCCGGTCAGCAGGTCCAGCGCCTCGGACAGCCTGGCCCGGTCCCGCTCGACCGCCGCCAGCGCGTGCATCGTCCAGGCGCGGTCCGTGGCCAGCTCCGGCGCGGCCTGCAGGTCCAGCGCCTCCCGCAGCTTCGCCGACGCCTCCGTCAGGTTGCCCTGGTGGTGCAGCGTGATGCCGAGCGAGGTCAGCGCCCGCGCCGCGCCCGCGTTGTGCTGCGCCTCCCGGTAGAGGTCCACCACCGACGTCAGGGTGGTCCGCGCCGTGTCCAGCTCGCCCAGCTGCCGTGCCGCGATACCCGTGCGCCACTGCACCGAGCGCACCAGCAGCCCCTCGTCCACGGTCTGCGCCAGCTCGTTGATCTCACCGAGGCGGTACAGGTCGCCGCGCAGCAGGCAGTAGTCGCACAGCGCGCCGAGCAGATTCAGCACCGCCCGCCGGTCGACGCCCTCCGCGTGCCGCAGCGCCGCCGTGATGAAGCTCGACTCGTCGTCCAGCCAGCGCAGCGCCTCGTCCAGCGAGGTGAAGCCGTACGGGCCGAAGCGGTCCGAGCGGGTCGACATGTTGCCGTCGACCAGCCGCAGCACCGAGTCGGCCAGCTCGGCGTAGTTCACGACCAGCCGTTCCTGCGCCGCCGTGCGCTCGGCGGGGTCCTCCTCGTCGAGGAGGCGGGCGAGGGCGAAGGCGCGGACGAGGTCGTGCAGCCGGTAGCGGCTGTGCCGTACGCGGTCGATCAGCCCGGCGCGGTTCAGGGCGGCCAGATGCCGGGTCGCCTCGGCCTCGTCGGTGGCGAGGAGGGCCGCGGCCGCGGCGGCGCCCAGCGAGGCCCGGCCGGCCAGCGCCAGCCGCCGCAGCAGCCGCCGCAGGGTCTCCGGCTGGTCGGTGTAGCGCAGCCACAGCGCCCGCTCGACCGGCTCGACGGGCCCGTACGCGTTCAGGTCGGTGGCGAGCGCGAGCGGTGAGCGCGGGCCCAGGGCCGCACCGGCGGCCCGCAGCGCCAGCGGCAGGCCCCCGCACAGCTCCCGCACCCGCTCGCTGGACTCGGCGTCGTAGGGTCCCGAGGAGTCCTGCGCGGCAGCCGCCAGCAGTTCCTCCGCGCCCGCCGGGTCCAGCGGCTCCACCGGCAGCTGGTACACCCGGGCCGGCAGATCGTCCGGCAGCCCGAGCGGCGCGCGGGAGGTGACCAGGACGAGGCTGTCGGACCGTTCCGGGATCAGCGTGCGGACCTGCTGCGGATCGGAGGCGTCGTCCAGCACCACCGTGACCGGCATCCCGGTCAGATGCTGGTGGTACAGCTCGCTCAGCCGCTTGACCTGCTGGTCGGGGGAGGACCGCTCACGGAACAGCAGCTGCTCGCGGGGTGCCCCGAGCCGGTTCAGCAGATGCAGCAGCGCGTCCCGGGTGGACAGCGGGGGCTCGCCCGGGTCGTCGCCGCGCAGGTCGACGACACAGGCCCCGCGGAAGTGGTCCTTCAGGTCGTGTGCGGCACGCACCGCGAGCGTCGTACGGCCGCTGCCGGGCGCCCCGTGCAGCACGACCACCGTCGGCTGGGTCTGCGTGGTCGCGCGGGCCGCCTGCACCCACTGCCGGATTCGCGCCATCTCCTGCCGCCGTCCCGCGAACAACCCCAGCGGCTCCGGCAGTTGCCCGAACGACTGCTCCAGCACGCTTCGCCCGCGGGCCGCCGCGCTCTTGTCCGTGCCGCGCAACCGGGGCCCCGCCTGCTTCGGCCCGGTGGACGCGGCCAGCACCCGCTGCTGGTCCAGGAACGGCCGGATCCCCCGCACCTCCAGCGCCGTCAGCCACTGCAGCCGCAGCTGCTGCGGCCCGCCCGGCTGGCTCACCGCACCGGCCCGGTGGTGCGCGGCGGGCACGTGTGCGCCCGCCACCTTCACCACCGTCGCCGCCGCGCCGACGACCCCGACGGTCACGCCCGCGCCCAGCGCCGTCCCGGTGCCCGTCCCGAGCGCCATGTCGGCGACCACGGCCGCGACCCCCGCCACCCCGGCCACCAGCAGCGGAGTCCCGGCGCCCTCGCGGGCGTAACGCTGCCGGAAGGTGAGCTGCCCGGCCTCCGCCTCCTCCAGGGCCCGTGTGTACGCCTCGTACTCCTCGGCCGCCGCCTGCGCCATCGTGTCCAGTGCCCCGCGCGCCCGCGCGAGCAGCACCTTGCCGTCGGTGCGCCCACCCGACCGGCGCACCTCCTCCTCCACGGCCCGCGCCAACAGCCGCTCGGCGTCCGCCCGTTGACTGTCCCGCATGGCATGTCCCCCTCCGGCGGCAACTCCTTCGCCCACGAGTGTCCTTCTTACGGGCCGTCAGCGCGAGGGGGGCGACGATCAACGGTTGCGGGCCGGTGACGCGGGAACGGCCAGGGGCGGCCGGCGGCTCCACGTCCGTCATGCGGCGGCGGACGGCGGCCGCGGGCGGGATATCCGCCGGTGGCGGCGGGGCGGGCCGCAGGACACGCGGGGCGCCGCCGTGTCGCCGGTTCCGCGGGGCGCGGCCGGGTGCGCGAGGATGGACGTATGGCGAACCGACTTGCGCAGGCCACGTCCCCCTACCTCCTCCAGCACGCCGACAACCCCGTCGACTGGTGGTCCTGGTCCGAGGAGGCCTTCGCCGAGGCGCGGCGGCGCGATGTGCCGGTGCTGCTGAGCGTCGGCTACTCGAGCTGCCACTGGTGCCATGTCATGGCGCACGAGTCCTTCGAGGACCGGGCCACCGCCGACGACATGAACGCGCACTTCGTCAGCATCAAGGTGGACCGCGAGGAGCGCCCGGACGTCGACGCCGTCTACATGGAGGCGGTGCAGGCGGCGACCGGGCAGGGCGGCTGGCCCATGACCGTGTTCCTCACGCCGGACGCCGAGCCGTTCTACTTCGGTACGTACTTCCCGCCCGCCCCCCGGCACGGCATGCCGTCGTTCCGGCAGGTGCTCCGGGGCGTCCACCAGGCGTGGGACGAGCGGCGCGGTGAGGTCGACGAGGTGGCGGGGAAGATCACCCGGGACCTGGCCGGCCGGGAGCTGTCCTACGGCGACGACCGGCTGCCCGGCGAGCAGGAGCTCGCCCAGGCGCTGCTCGGGCTGACCAGGGAGTACGACCCGCAGCGCGGCGGGTTCGGCGGGGCGCCGAAGTTCCCGCCGTCCATGGTGCTCGAGTTCCTGCTGCGCCACCACGCCCGCACCGGCGCCGAGGGCGCGCTGCAGATGGCGGCGGACACCTGTGAGCGCATGGCGCGCGGCGGGATCTACGACCAGCTCGGCGGCGGCTTCGCCCGGTACTCCGTCGACCGGGACTGGGTGGTGCCGCACTTCGAGAAGATGCTCTACGACAACGCCCTGCTGTGCCGGGTCTACGCCCACCTGTGGCGGGCCACCGGGTCGGAGCTCGCGCGCCGGGTGGCGCTGGAGACCGCCGACTTCATGGTCCGCGAACTGCGCACCACCGAGGGCGGTTTCGCGTCCGCGCTGGACGCCGACAGCGACGACGGCACGGGCCGGCACGTCGAGGGCGCGTACTACGTGTGGACGCCCGCGCAACTGCGGGAGGTGCTCGGGGAGGAGGACGCCGACCTCGCCGCGCGGTACTTCGGGGTGACCGTGGAGGGCACCTTCGAGGAGGGCGCCTCGGTGCTGCAACTGCCGCAGCGGGACGAGGTGTTCGACGCCGGGCGGATCGACGGCATCAGGGAGCGGCTGCTCGCGGCGCGTTCTGCCCGGCCCGCGCCCGGCCGGGACGACAAGGTGGTCGCCGCCTGGAACGGGCTGGCGATCGCCGCGCTCGCCGAGACCGGCGCCTACTTCGACCGGCCGGACCTCACCGAGGCCGCCGTCGCCGCCGGTGACCTGCTGGTCCGGCTGCACCTGGACGACCAGGCCCGGATCGCCCGCACCAGCAGGGACGGCCGGGTCGGGGCCAACGCGGGGGTGCTGGAGGACTACGCCGATGTCGCCGAGGGCTTCCTGGCGCTCGCCTCGGTGACGGGGGAGGGCGTGTGGCTGGAGTTCGCCGGCCTGCTGCTCGACCATGTGCTCGTCCGCTTCGCCGACCCGGAGTCGGGTGCCCTGTACGACACGGCGTCCGACGCGGAGCGCCTCATCCGGCGTCCGCAGGACCCGACCGACAACGCCGCCCCGTCCGGCTGGACCGCCGCCGCGGGCGCCCTGCTGGGCTATGCCGCGCACACCGGTTCCGAGCCGCACCGCACGGCCGCCGAGCGGGCGCTGGGCGTGGTGAAGGCGCTCGGTCCGCGGGTCCCGCGGTTCATCGGGTGGGGACTCGCGGTCGCCGAGGCCGTACTGGACGGGCCGAAGGAGGTCGCGGTGGTCGGTCCGGCGCTCGACGACCCGGCCACGGCCGCCCTGCACCGCACGGCACTTCTGGGTTCCGCTCCCGGCGCGGTGGTCGCCGTCGGGACGCCGGAGAGTGACGAGTTCCCACTGCTCGCCGACCGTCCGCTGGTCCAGGGCGAACCGGCCGCCTACGTCTGCCGCAACTTCACCTGCGACGCGCCGACGACCGATTCCGACCGGTTGCGGGTGGCGCTGGGCGGCTGAACCGGCGGCCGTACCGGCCGCCCGCCGCGCCCGGACGGGAACCGCGACGGCACAGCCCGCGGCAGGAACGACCCGACGGTGCGCCGAGCGCCCTCGCAGGAGCGCGGAGCCGTATCGACGCGCGGCTCCGCCGCGCGGGCCCGACCGGCCGCAACGGCCCCGCGGTTCCCCACGGCACTACCGCGCCGACCCGGCGCCGACCCGGCGTCAACCCCGCGCCGACCCGGCGCCGACTCCGCGCCGACCCGCGTCACCCCCGCTCCGACCGCGACGCGACCGCCCGCTCCACGATCGCGACCAGCTGCTCGTGATGCGCACCCTTCCAGTACGCGCGGCCGCACTCCGCACACTGCGCGAACACGTCGTACGTGCGGTGCGTCCCGCCCCTCAACTGGTCGGCGATCTCGTCCTTGGTGACCTGTCGCAGCAGCCCGTTGCAGGCGGTGCACCGGCTCCACGGCCGCAGTTCGGGCCGGAACCGGTCGAGTACGTACGTGAGCTGCTCCTCGGGCCGGGTGCTGTACACGAACGCTCCCGCCCACAGCTCCCGCCGCCGCAGCAGCCCCCGGTCCCGGCTGAGCATGACCCGCTGCTCCGCCGCCGACCGCGCGGCCAGCGCCGGATCGCCGATGTCCGTCGACTCGTACGCCGTGTCCACGCCCAGCAGCCGCAGCCGGCGCGCCAGCGTGCCCAGGTGCACGTCGAGCAGGAAGCGCAGGGGGGCGCCCGGGACCCGCTGGGGGTGTTCGACGGCACGCACCGTCACCGACTCGCCCGCGGCCGGCACGTGGCCGGCCGGCACCTCGCGGCCGTCCACGAGCAACGCGCCGACCTCGGTCAGCGGGACTCCGAGGGACTCGACGACGTGGCCGAGGCTGGAGACACCGTCGGTGGCGGCCTTGGTGGCGCCGGTGGGCCGTGCCCGGGGGACGAAGAGCAGCAGCCCGGGGTCGAACGCGACGTGGATCTCGGGACCGTTCACCCGGTCAAGGATGTCATGTCCGGGGCCCGCCGCCCCGGGATTTCGCGGTGGGCAGGCCGTGCTCGACCACATCGAGGGCCCGGTCGAAGAGGTCGGTGAGGTCGTCGGTGTGGCCGTGCTCGGCCCAGTAGTGCGAGGCCTCCAGCAGGCCGCTGACCAGGGCCATCGTGCAGACCCGCACCTCCAGGCCGTCCGGGTCGAGCCCGGTGCGTGCGGCGATGGCCCGGGCGAGCAGGCGGCCGGTGGCCGACAGGCTCTCCGTCATCCGGGAGCGCACCGCGGGCACCTCGGCCATCAGCCGCGCCCGCAGCAGGGTCACGTCCGGCTGCTCGGTCACCGCCAGACCGATGGCCCTGCGCATCACATACCGGACCGAGTCCAGCCAGGGTTCGTCGACGGGCCGCGCGGTGAGTTCCGCGAGCAGCGGCTCGTCGTACTCGTCCGTGAGGACGATGTCCTCCTTGGTGGGGAAATACCGGAAGACGGTCGACGGCGACACCTCGGCGCGCTCGGCGATCTGCTCGACCGTCGTGGCCTCGTAGCCCTGTTCCCGGATCAGTCCGTAGGTCGCGCCCCGGATCGCCTCGCGGGTCTTGATCTTCTTCCGCTCACGGAGCCCCGGGCGGGACGGGTCGGCGGGGGTGAGGGAGGAACGTGCGGCCTTCATGAGGGTCATTCTCGGCCATCGGCCTCCGCGGCGGCCATGCCGCCGGCCACGGTCCCCCGGACGGCGGCCGCCCGGGCGTTCGGCAGGAACGCCGCCACCAGCAGTGCGGTGACCAGCGCCGCGATCCCGCAGACCACGAGCACCAGCGACATCCCGTCCACGTACGCCGCGTCGGCGGAGCGGGCGAGGGCCGGCAGACCGAGCCGTTCGGCGACGGCGTGGGCCCCGCTCAGCGACTCCCGGGCGGCCTCGGCGGCGGGGGCGGGCAGCCCGGTGGTGCCGAGCCGGCCGGCGTAGGCGTCGGCGACGAGGCTGCCGAGCAGGGCGATGCCGACCGCGCCGCCCACCTGGCGCAGCGTCATCAGCAGCGCGGAGCCACTGCCCGCCGCGTCGGCGGGGATGCCGCCGAGCGCCGCGTCCATCGCGGGCACCATCGCCAGGCCGAAGCCCAGGCCCGCGATCGTCAGCCAGGTGGCGGTGAATCCGTAGCCGCTGCCCGGCTCGGTCCGGGAGCCGAGGAGCGCGGCGAAGCACAGCACCACCAGCCCCGCGGCGACCACCGGCCGCGGCCCGAACCGCCGCACCAGGGACGTGCTCACCCGCGCGGAGACCATCAGGCCGCCCATCATGGGCATCAGCCGCAGCCCGGTGCCGAACGCGTCGCTGCCGCCGATCTCCTGCAGATACGTCGGCAGCAGGAACAGCAGCCCGGCGAAGACGAAGGTGCCGAGCGTCGCGGACAGGACGTTGAACAGGAAGACGCGCCGCCCGAGCAGCGCGAGATCGAGCATGGGCCGCGCCGCACGCCGCTCGCGCACCACGAGCCCGGCCAGCAGCAGCACGGACAGCGCGAACGAGCCGAGCACCCAGCCACTGCTCCAGCCGCGCACGGGTCCTTCGATGATGCCGAAGACCAGCGCGCCGAGCCCGGACGCGCTGAGCACCGTGGACAGCGCGTCGACCCTGGGGGAGGAGGGGTCGCGCGATTCGGGCAGCAGGATCAGACAGGCGGCGATGCCGACGGCGGCCATCGGGATGTTGATCAGGAAGATCGAGCCCCACCAGTAGTGGTCGAGCAGCAGCCCGCCGACGAGCGGGCCGAGCGGCATCCCGGCGGCCATGGAGGCGGTGACGGCGGCGACCGCCTTGCCGCGTTCCTCCTCGCCGAACATCGACGGCAGTACGGACAGGCCCAGCGGAATGACCAGCGCGGCCCCGAGGCCCATCACGGAGCGGGCCGCGACGACGAGTTCCGGCGCGTCGGTCAGCGCGCCGGCCAGGGACCCGACGAGGAACACACAGAGTCCCACCACCAGCATGCGGCGCCGCCCGAACCGGTCGCCGAGCAGGCCGGCGGGCAGCATCAGCGCCGCGAAGACCACGACGTACGAGTCCACGATCCATTGGAGTTCGCCGGTGCTCGCCTCCAGCCGCGCGGCCATGGTCGGCAACGCCACGTTGAGGATCGTCAGGTCGAAGCCGAGGGTGAGCATGCTCGCGACCAGGGCGCCCAGGGCCCACCAGCGGCGGGGGTCGGCGTGCACGGCGCCACGCTTAGTGACAGTGGCCATTAAATGAGAGTAACTATCAAAAGCAATGGGCTGTCAATACGGCGCGGGCATGGAAAAGGGCCGCGGCGTCGATGCCGCGGCCCGGTCGTGGGGTGGCCGGCCTCCGGGTGCCAGGTGTGCGACTCCTGCGCGTCCTAGTAGGCCACCAGGGAGATGCCGATGTAGTGGGCGGTGAAGGCGGCCAGGGTGAGGGAGTGGAATACCTCGTGGAAGCCGAACCAGCGCGGTGACGGGTTGGGCTTCTTGAGGCCGTAGATCACCCCGCCCGCGCTGTAGAGCAGACCGCCCACGACGACCAGGACGAGTACGGCGATGCCGCCGGTGCGCATGAAGTCCGGCAGGAAGAAGACGGCCGCCCAGCCCATCGCGATGTAGCAGGGCGTGTAGAGCCAGCGCGGCGCGCCGACCCAGAAGACCCGGAAGACGATCCCGGCCACCGCCGCTCCCCAGATGCCCCACAGCAGCCACCGCCCCTTCGACTCCGGCAGCAGCAGGATCGTCAGGGGGGTGTAGGTGCCCGCGATGATCAGGAAGATGTTGGCGTGGTCGAGGCGGCGCAGCACCCCGTCCATGCGGGGACTCCAGTCGCCCCGGTGGTAGAGCGCGCTCACGCCGAACAGCAGGCAGGCCGTCAGGGCGAAGACCCCGCAGGCGAGACGTCCCCGGGTCGAGTCGGCGAAGGCGGTCAGCACCAGTCCGGCGACCAGGGCGGCGGGGAACATGCCGAGGTGCAGCCAGCCGCGGAGCTTGGGCTTGACGGGGTGCGGCAGGGAGGTCGCGACCGGACCCCGGCCGTCGGCCGCCGGGTTCTCGGGCGCGTCGGGGGCGAGCGCAGTCATGTACAGCATCGTACCTACGGAACCGTAAGTTATGCGTCCGGGTGCCGGATCGGCCCACGTCGAGTGGTCATCGTCTCACGCCGTGCCGTCGGTGTGTCACGCAAAGAAATCGTCAGGTCTGCCCAACGTGCGCGTAAAGCCCCGGGAAAAACCGTGGTCAGCGTCACGTTGCTCACCTGTGCGGCCCTCTGGACAGATGGGCGCTCTCGTCGGATGATCAAATGAGTGCGGTCGACACCGGATGAGCGCGCAGCGCACCACCGTGCAGCATCCGGGTCGCAGCCCCCACGGGGCCTCCCAAACAAAAACCCTCATTTAGGAGCAGACGTGGCGCGCGACATCGCGGCTCCCAGCATCCCCACCACCCACCAGGGGCTGATTTCCTGGGTCAACGAGATCGCAGACCTGACGCAGCCGGACCGGGTGGTCTGGTGCGACGGCTCGGAGGCTGAGTACGAACGCCTGTGCGACGAGCTCGTCGCGCAGGGCACCTTCCGCAAACTCGACCCGATCAAGCGCCCCAACTCCTACTACGCGGCCTCCGACCCCACCGACGTCGCCCGCGTCGAGGACCGGACCTTCATCTGCTCCGAGAAGGAGGAGGACGCCGGCCCGACCAACCACTGGAAGGCCCCCGCCGAGATGCGGGAGATCTTCCGGGGCGACAAGGGCGTCTTCCGCGGCTCGATGAAGGGCCGCACCATGTACGTCGTGCCCTTCTGCATGGGCCCGCTCGGCTCGCCGCTGTCCGCCATCGGCGTCGAGATCACCGACTCCGCGTACGTCGCCGTCTCCATGCGCACCATGACCCGGATGGGCCGGCCAGTCCTGGACGAGCTCGGCTCCGACGGCTTCTTCGTCAAGGCCGTGCACTCGGTCGGCGCCCCGCTGGAGCCCGGCCAGGAGGACGTCCCCTGGCCCTGCAACGGCACCAAGTACATCTCCCACTTCCCCGAGGACCGCGAGATCTGGTCCTACGGCTCCGGCTACGGCGGCAACGCCCTGCTCGGCAAGAAGTGCTACGCGCTGCGCATCGCCTCCGTCATGGCCCGCGACGAGGGCTGGCTCGCCGAGCACATGCTCATCCTCAAGCTCACCCCGCCGCAGGGTGAGTCGAAGTACGTCGCCGCCGCCTTCCCGTCCGCCTGCGGCAAGACCAACCTCGCCATGCTGGAGCCCACGATTTCCGGCTGGACGGTCGAGACGATCGGCGACGACATCGCCTGGATGCGCTTCGGCGAGGACGGCCGCCTGTACGCAATCAACCCCGAGGCCGGCTTCTTCGGCGTCGCCCCCGGCACCGGCGAGCACACCAACGCCAACGCCATGAAGACCCTCTGGGGCAACTCCGTCTTCACCAACGTCGCCCTCACCGACGACAACGACGTGTGGTGGGAGGGCATGACCGAGGAGACCCCGGCCCACCTCACGGACTGGAAGGGCAACGACTGGACCCCCGAGTCCGGTACGCCCGCCGCCCACCCCAACGCCCGCTTCACCACCCCCGCCGCGCAGTGCCCGATCATCGCGCCCGAGTGGGAGGACCCGGGGGGCGTGCCGATCTCCGCGATCCTCTTCGGCGGGCGCCGCGCCAGCGCCGTACCGCTGGTGACGGAGTCCTTCGACTGGAACCACGGCGTCTTCCTCGGCGCCAACGTGGCCTCCGAGAAGACCGCCGCCGCCGAGGGCAGGGTCGGCGAGCTGCGCCGCGACCCGTTCGCCATGCTGCCGTTCTGCGGCTACAACATGGGCGACTACATGGCGCACTGGATCGACGTGGCCAAGGACAAGGACCAGTCCGAGCTGCCGAAGATCTACTACGTCAACTGGTTCCGCAAGAACGACGACGGCAAGTTCGTCTGGCCCGGCTTCGGCGAGAACTCCCGCGTCCTGAAGTGGATCGTGGAGCGCCTGGAGGGCCGCGCGGAGGGCGTCGAGACCCCGATCGGCGTGCTCCCGGCCAAGGCCGCGCTGGACACCGAAGGGCTGGACCTCTCCGACGCCGACCTGGACTTCCTGCTCACCGTCGACAAGGACGTGTGGCGCGAGGAGGCCGCCCTGGTCCCCGAGCACCTCAACACCTTCGGCGACCACACACCCAAGGAACTGTGGGACCAGTACCACGCGCTGGTGAAGCGCCTGGGCTGACGCCCGCACAGACCCCGCGGCCGGTCGGTACTCGGTTTGAGGATGCCCTGACCAGCGATCGTCACGCCACGACCGGCCGCGGAACACACCGGCGAGGCCCGCACAACGGCGTGCGGGCCCTGGGGCCCGTCGACCCCTTCCCGCCCGCCCCGGCGTGAGGAGGACGACGGGCCCTCGCCCATGCCGGGCTCACGGGGACCGGTCCTCCAGGTACCGCGTGTGCGACTCCTGCCGCCGCGCCTCCGTCTCCCGCAGACCCTGCGCCAGCCGCTCCGCCTCCGCGTGCAGCAGCTCCAGCTGACGCGCCAGATGCTGCTCCGGGGGCAGCTGCCCGGGTGTCAGCCGCGTCCACCAGCGGGTCCGCACATAGGCGTCGACGGCTTCCGGCACGTCCTGCCGCACGGCCCGGGACAGGGTGTGCACGGCGTCCGGGTCCTGGGCGAGGATCTCGGCCACCCACCCGGGATCCAGCAGCGCGGCCAGCAGTTCCGTCAGTTCGGTGAGCCGGCCCCGCGCGGTGGGCGGCAGATCGACGTCCGCGAGATAGTCCCGCAGCCGCTCGAAGTCCGCCCGCACCTCGTCGAGCTGCGCGGACGGATCCGGAAAGGCGGGCGGCGCGGGCCGCTCGGGCGGGGCGACCAGCGCGCCCGCCCCGTACAGCCCGGCCACCACGACCGGCCAGTACGGGCCCGCCACGTCCGTGAACGTCAGCACCAGCCCCGCCAGCCCGCCCGCGCTCCCGGCGAGGTTCTTGCGGGACTCCAGGTACGCCATCGCCCTACTGGTAGCCACGGATCTCCTCGAACGCCCCGTCCAGCGAGCCCTGCCCGTCGAACAGCCGGCCGCCGGTCAGCTCGGCGATGTGCTCCAGTTCGGCCCGGTCGGAGTCGCCGAACAGGATGGGGAAGACGGGGATGTCCTGCCGCTCGCGGGACAGCCCCTCGTAGAAGTCGTCGAAGTCGCCGGCCTTGTCGCCCGCCGTGTTCTCGCCGTCCGTCATCAGCACGATCGACGTGAACGTGTCCTCGCCGCCGCCCAGGTGGTCGTACGCCTTCCGCAGGGACGTGTAGATCGCGGTCTCGCCCTCGGCCCGCAGCTTCCCGGTGTCGCGCCGGATCGCGGCGATCCCCCGCTCGGGATCCTCGGGGCCGACGACATGGGTGCGCACGCTCTTCACCGCCGATCCGAACGGCATCAGGGTGACCTCCTCCCGGTCGCGGAAGTCGTCGGTGAGGTCGGTGAGGGCCTGCTTCAGCCGGTCGATCCGCCCGCCCTCCATCGAGCCGGAGGTGTCGAGGACGTACACCGTCCGGGAGGGACGGCGCAGCTGGTTCTCGTACGCGTCGAGCAGCCCGTCGGCGACGGAACGGCTGCCGGGGAAGGGCAGTTCGCGCCTGCGTCCGGTGTCCAGTCCGGCCGCGGGATCCACCGAGGCGACGACCGGGCGGCGGTGCGTGTACTCGGTGATCAGCCGCTGGACGGCGTCCGAGCGCAGCGCCTCGGTCACCCGGCGCACGTCGTCGCGGGTGGCCGTGCCGGTGGCGGCGAGGGAGGACAGCGGATAGTCGGCGGTGACCACCCCGTCCTTCGGGCGGATCACCGTCAGGCCCTTGAAGCCCTTGAGGACGGACTCGTAGTTGAGGAGCGCGTCGACGTCACCGCGGCGGTTGTACGCGCCCGCCAGCCAGCCCGACGAACCCGAGGTGAGCTTCTGCCCCTCGAAGAACCCCTTCAGCCGCGGCGTCGCCTTCGCCACGTCGGCGTCGGTGAGCGCGGACTGCGCTCCGGAGAGCGCCGAGGCGACGGAGACCAGCGTGGAGAAACCGGAGTTGGAGCGGGTCGGGTCGGTCATGCCGTAGGTGAGCTTCCCGTCCCGGACGGCCCGCTCGATCGCGGACCAGGTGACGTCCCCGGGGTTCCAGCCCAGCTCCTCGACGACGGCGGACCGCACGCCGAGGGCGACCGGGCTGGACATCACGGGCGTCTCCGAGACGACCTTCCGCGCCGCCTCCGGGCGCAGCCGCAGGTAGTCGTTGGAGGACAGCCACACGGCGTCGTACCGGCCGTCCGTCTTCCCCGTGGCCAGCATGTCCACGGCGTCGAGCGTGCCGATCCAGGTCGGCCGGATCGTGACCCCGGTGTCCTTCTCGACCCGCTCCAGGACCGGTGTCATGTCGCTGAGCTCGCTGGAGGCCAGCACCCGGAGCGTGCCCGGAGCGGCGGCGTACGGATCCGCCTCCTTCTCCTTCTCCGGCGCGGTGGTGCACGCGCTCAGCAGGGCCGCGCCGGCGGCGAGCAGCGCGGCCAGGGACCGTCGTCGTCTCATCCGAGCCCCCCTTCCAGCGCGCCCTGCGACCGGCTGCGCTCCAAGTAGGTACTGGCGTGCTGGAGTTCGGAGGTCAGGTTCTCCACCGTCGCGGCCATCGCCTCGGTCGCCCGCACCTTGTAGGTGTCGATGGCGTCGAGGGTGCGGTAGATCTGCTGGAAGGCGGTGCGCAGGGTCTCGGCCCCGACCGCCGGGTCGGCGGCGATGCGCTGGATCTCCCCGCTCTGCGTCGCCAGCATCTCCGCGTTGCCCCGGATCAGCTCCTCGGTGGTCCCGCGCAGCGCGTCGACCTGCTCGACGACCTTCTTCTGGTGGTCGAGCGCGGACGCCAGCATCACGGAGATCCGCAGCGCCGACACGGTCGTCGTGGCCGCCCGGTCCACGCCCTTGATCAGCTCGTCGTTGTTGCGCCGTACGACGTCCATGGCGAGGTAGCCCTGTGCGCACACGGCGAGCTGGGTGAGCAGGTCCTGGTGCTTCTGCCGGACGGGGAAGAGGACGTCGGCACGGAGCGAGTCGGCCTGCGCGGGGTCGGTCGCCGCCACGCCCGTGATGTGCCGCTCCACGGCCGTGTCCAGGGCCTCCGTCAGGACGACGTACTCCTGGAGCTTTCCCATGGTCTCCCACAGGCGGACCCGCTCCGTCTGCAACGCGGCGTTGTCGCGGCGCAGTTCGTCCTGTCCGCCGCGCAGCGCGCCCACGATGCCGTTCAGGGTGCCCTGCGCGGAGGCGTACTTGGCGACGTGGTCGCGCAGCTTGTTGCCGCCGGGCAGCCGGGAGAGGAACGTGCGGCCCTTCTTCCCGGGCAGGTCCCGCGGGTCCAGGTCCTCGACCACGCGCCGCAGTTCGACGAGCGAGCCCGCGACCTTGGACTGGGCGTCCCCACCCTTGTCGGGCAGGCTGCGGACCGTGCGCTCCAGCATGCGGTTGGACTGCGCGGTCGCGGTGCGCATCTCGCCGGCGCCCAGCGCGGTGATCTCCCCGACCTTGCCCGCGAACTCGGGCGAGCGGGCGTCCAGTGCCGTCAGCCCTTCCACGTACGCGGCGGCCTTGGCGGCCATCTCGGCCCGGACGTCCTCGGTGACGGGCACGAGCCCGCCGGCCTTCTCCCGCGGCACGGGAGCGACGGGATCGGGCGGAGAGAGTATGAAGTCGCCCTCGGTGTTCATCACTTGGTGCTGTCCCCCTTATCCGCGCGCCCGTCGCGCCAGCTCGTGCAGCACCGCGGAGGTGGGCACGGGCGCCTGGCGGACGCCGGTCAGTCGCTGCTTGAGATAGGCGGTGCGGCCCACGGTGGACGCCGCGAACTCGGCGACGTCGCCCTGCGGGCGGAAGCCGTGCCGGACGGCGAGCTTGCGCAACGCCGGGTCGCTGCCGAGGAATTCGGCCACCTTTCGGCCGTCCTCGGTGAGCGGCACGACGGTGTGGTCGCTGTTGACCGTGGTGTCCGGGTAGAGGACGACGAGGTCGTCCGCGTTCTGCTGCTCGTCGAGGAGCGCGGCCACCTGGGACTCGTAGACGAGGACGAGCGGGTTGCCGGCCCCGCTGACGAAGTCCCGGAACGCCGCGTCCGTACTGGACTGCTGGGCGCCCTGCACGCCGACCAGCTTGCGCAGCAGGGGAGCCGTGCGCCCGATCTCGGCGTCGCTCGCGACCACCTTGCCGCCGTTGGCGACGTAGGAGGCGGCGGCCAGGTACAGCGCGCCGGAGTTGGAGGTCTCCGGGTCGGTGCTGGAGATGTAGAGGGTGCCGGTCAGCTCTCCGTGCTCCTCGGCCCCCTTGAGCTGCTGCCAGGTGCGGTCGCGCCCGGCCGCGTCGAGGTAGGCGTCCATCTTCAGCGTGCCCGGGTTCTTCCCGTCGAGCACGGCCAGCCCGTTCCCGGCGAGCACCTCGGCGGCACCGCGACGGGACACGACGACGAGGGGCGAGTAGAACGGGCGCGGCAGCATTCCCCGCACCTTGTACTTCTCGGCCAGTTCGGCGGCGGGCGCCCGGCTGGACGGGAACGCCAGGTCGTACCCCTCGAGGTCCAGTCCTTCCATGGCCCAGGACCCGGAGGTCTCGGCCTCGACGGTGTAGCCCTTGGCGGCGAGGGCATCCACCACGTCCGGATCGGCGAAGAACTCCGCCTTCTCCGATCCGATCACCATGCGCACGGTCTTCGTTGCCGTGCCCGTCTCCTCGCTGTCCCGGCCCGCGACGACGGCGGCCGCCACGCCGGCCGTCAGCAGTACCGCGAGGACGATTCCCATAATCCGTCTCACGTCCGGAGCATCCCTGCGGAATCCAACGTTCCCCGGCGGCTCCGGTGAACGGCCGGTGTCCGGGTGATACCGGTACGCAACGGGAACCGGCCACTCCGGCCGGCGGGTCCGTGCCGCTCCGGAACCAGGGGACGCCGAAGCGGCGGACCGCGCGTACGAGAACGGGGGAACCGGAGTTGACGCCCGACCCGAAGCGGGCAGGATCCCTCCACGCGGTTCGACCGGCAACGGGGGGCAGGCATGAGCGAGGACTCCGGAAGACACCTCCGACGGCGCGCGGACGCCTTGCGGTGGTGGTGGGACGACCTGGCCGACGCCCCGTGGCTGCGCCAGACGTGGATGTTCGTGGGCGGCGCGGCTCTGCTGGTCTGTGCCGTGGCCGGGCTCGTGCGCCACTGGTCGCGGGAGGTGACGCTCGCGGACTACGCCGTGCTGCAGGCGGCCTGTCTGCTCTGCCAGGTCGTGGCCCTGTTCCCGGTGGTGTCGCCGGGTCGGGCGGTGACGGCGAAAGAGAACGCCGGGGTCTACGAGAGCATCACCCTGTCACTGGTGTGCGGCACGTGGATCTTCGGGGTGCTGCCGGGCGGGGCGGTCCTGCTCTCCACGAGTGGTCCGGACAGTCATCAGGCCGCGGCCGTGTTCTACGCCGGAACCGCTCTCATGCTGGCGGGCGTGGCGGGGCTGTGCGGTGCGGTCTTCCTCTCCTCGTGGGCGGAGGAGAGGAGGCGGGAGGCCCTCCGGACGCGGCGGAGCGGCGACGGAGAGGCGCCACCGGACGGCGCCGACCGGGCCGACCACGACGGCGTGGACCTCCCGGACGCCGGTGACGGCGGCGATTGAGCGCGCACCTTCGGAGACCGGAGACCGGAGAACGGATCTCCGGAGACCGGAGACCGGAGTTTCGGAGACCGGGGACAGGTCGTCCTCGGCGTCCCGCGACGGCTCCGCACCGGCTCGTGAGCCCGCCACACGCCGGTGTCGGACCGGTCTGGCACGCTGCCTGCCATGACTGACGATCTGATCGGCACCCAGACCCCGGCGCGGCGCGTCACCGAGCCGGCGGAGGCCGTCGGGGCACTGGAGCGGGCCGTTCCGGGACTGGCCGGGCACCGCCGGCCGGCTCCCGCCCTCCTCGACTGGACCCTGCTCGAAGACGGCCTGGGCACCGCGCTGCCCGCCGATTACCGGCAGCTCGCGGAGTGGTACCCGACGTTCGCCCTCGACGACTTCCTCCTCGTCGGTCTTCCCGAACCGGGCGAGGAGCACCACTGGCTCCAAGGTGTCCGCGAGGACCTCGACGGGGTCGTTCGGGCGTGGTGGGAGGCCGACATGTCCATCGGTCTGCGTCCGCACCCCGCACCGGGCGGTCTCCTGCCGTGGGCGGAGTCCAACGAGGGCGACAAGTTCCTCTGGACCACCGTCGGTGCCGGCCCGCAGCAGTGGCCCGTCACCGTCGCGTCCCGCAACGGCGGCTGGTGGCACTACGAGGGCGGTGCGGTGCAGTTCCTCGCCGAGTACTGCGACGGGACGCTGGAACCGTGGGCGTTGCCCCCGGTCGGCACCGAAGTCACCGTCTTCCGAACGACGTCGGCCAGGAGCAGCGGCCCTCGGATGTGAACCCCGGGTGAAGGACTCGGAGTTGTTCGCCCACGGATCCCGGTTTCCGTCCGCTCGCGTACAACCCCCGCCCCACCAGGACCGTCGTGCGTATGGCCCCCCACGCCTCACCGCTGTTCTCCGACACTGGAGCAATCTTGCGCACACGCACCCTGGCCGTCGCCCTGGCGGTCGCCACGGCAGCCGCGGGCCTGTCCCTGGCCCTCGCCCCCACAGCGAGCGCGGCCACCTCCACGGCCGACGACTTCAACGGCGACGGCGTCGCCGACCTCGTCGTGGCCACCCCCAACGCTCCCGTCGACGGTCACGCCGACGCCGGCTCGGTCACCGTCCTGTACGGGTCCGCCGACGGCGTCTCGCCCGCCCGTTCGACGACCCTCACCCAGAACTCCCCGGGCGTCCCCGGCGACGCCGGGTCGCACGACCTGTTCGGCACCAGCCACGCCGCCGGCGACCTCGACGCCGACGGCTACACGGACCTCGTCGTCGGCGCGCCGGGCGACGCGGTCCCCTACAGCCAGTCCTTCGGCACGCTCACCGTCCTGTGGGGCGGCGCGACCGGCCTGACCGGCGACGGCATCTCGATCGCCAGCCCGCTCGCCTCCAGCCAGTGGGACGCCGAGAAGGAGTACGGCAAGAAGGTCGTCGTCGCCGACCTCGACGGCGACGGCACGCCGCAGCTCGCCGCGCTCAGCCGCACCAACCTGTGGGTGTACGACGACCTGGCGGGCCGTACGGCGCCCACCGACGCGGCGCGCTTCCACAACTACAACTCCTACATACAGCCGCGCACCCTCACCGTCGGCGACTTCACCGGCGCCGGACGCGCCCAGCTCGTCGTCACCGGGCTGGAGAACTGCGGCGGGACGACGGGCGGCTGCCAGTACACCGCCGTCTTCACGTGGAGCGACAGCGGGCTGCAGGAGGCCTGGCTGCCGGACCCGGGCGCCGACGCCTCCGGTGCGAACGAGGCACCCACCGTCGCGACCGCCGCCGGGGACGTCGACGGCGACGGCTACGCCGACCTCGTCACCGGCCACGTTCCCGCGTCGGCGACCACCACGGGCGAGTACCCGGACGCGGCGGGCTTCGTCCACGTCCGCCACGGCAGCGCGGACGGCCTCGGCGCCCACCGCACCACCACGCTCGACGCCCCGGGCGGCGGCCGGGCCGGTGACAACTTCGGCGCGTCCGTCGCGGTCGGCGACGTCACGGGCGACGGCTACGACGACGTGGCGGCCGGGGCGCCGGGCGCGACGGTCCGAGGCGTGTCGGGGACCGGCGCGACGGTCCTGCTCCACGGCTCGGCCACCGGTCCGACCGAGACCGGCGCCCAGGTGTTCCACCAGGCCGCCGACGGCGTGCCCGGCACCGCGGAGGCGGACGACTGGTTCGGCTCCGCCGTGGACATCGCCGACCTCGACGGTGACGGCACGGCGGACCTCACGGTCGCGGCGAAGGGCGAGGACGTCCTCGCCGGGTCGGTGCGCGACGGCGCCGACTGGGTGCTGCGCGGCTCGGCGGCCGGACCGACGACGATCGGCGCGACCTCGTTCGGCGCGCGGGACTTCGGCCTCACCCACCCGGACGCCGAGTTCGGCTCGGTCCTGGGCGGCTGATCCCCGGCGACGCGGCGTGAGGAACGGCTGCCGCGGGTCGCGGCCCGCGGCAGCCGTACGGCCGAACCCTCCGGAGGACACCAGGGGCACCGCACCACCGCCCGGCCCCGCCCCCAGCTCGCACCACACGGTCTTGCCGCCGGGCCCGTGCGCCACGCCCCACCTCACCGCCGGCGCCTCCAGCAGCGCGAGCCCCCGCCCCGACCCGTCACGTGACGGGCGTGTCGCCGAGGTTCTCCAGCATCTGCCGGAGACCCCCGGCGGTCCTCCCGACCAGGTCGCGGTCCACGCCGACGAGCAGTTGCGCGTAGTTCGCCAGATGGTCGGCGAAGGCGGCCCGGGTGACCTCGTGTCCGTGCTCGGTGAGGCGGATCTTGACGGTGCGCCGGTCGCCGCCTTCGCGCACCCGCTCGACGAGGCCCTTGGCCTCCATCCTGTCGATGCGGTTGGTGATCGCTCCGGAGGTCACCATGGACGCTTTGAGGAAGGCCCCCGCGGTGAGCGCATAGGGGGGCCCGGAGCGCTGCAGTGTGGTGAGCACGTCGAACTCGCCGTGTTCCACTCCGTGCGCGGCGGCCGTGGCCCTGGCGGACTTGTCGATCACCCGGGCCAGCCGCTGGATCCGTGCGAAGAGTTCCACCGGCCAGAGGTCCTCCACCACATCGGGGCGCTCCTTCGCCCACTGGTCGATGATCGCGTCCACGACATCGCTCATCTCCACCGCTCCTCTCCGTCAACATCTTCTCAACGTTAAGAGACTTGACGTTGAGACGTTCGTGCTGTTTTTATCTCAACGTTGAGATTATCAAGGCTGAACGACGGGGGTGCCCTCGGTGCCGGAACTCACTCTTCGTCCGAGCGCGGCCCCGATCGCGCCGGACGGCTGAGGCACCCGACCCGGCCTCGCGTGTGTACGTCCACGTCCTCGGACGGGAACGCCCCCCAAGACCCCAGGAGATGATCATGAACGAGAAGACACCCACCATGTCCGCGACCAGCATTCCGCCCGCGGCGGTGCTGACCCGGCGTGCGGACGCCGAGACCTGTTCCGACCCGAGCAGCGTGATGACCCTTCTGGCCGATTCGGACGGTGGCGCAGGCGGGTTCACGAGCTACCGGTCCACCTTCGCGAAGGGCGCGGCAGGAGCGCCGGCCCACTTCCACACCCGGGCGTCGGAACTGTTCTTCGTGATCAGCGGATCTCTGCGGGTGCTGGTGGGTGAGGAAGTCACCGTCCTGGAGGAAGGCGACTTCCTCGCGGTCCCGCCCCGCACCCCGCACGCCTTCGCGGCCGCCCCGGACCGTGAAGCGGACGTCCTGTTCGTCTTCACCCCCGGCATGGGCAGGTTCGACTACCTGCGCCTGCTCGGCCGGGTGATGCGTGGCGAGGCCGACCCGAAGGAGATCGCCGAGTCGTCGGAGCGCTTCGACAACCACTACGTCGACAGCCCCGCATGGCGTGCCGCCCTGGAGGGTTCCGCATGATCGGCTCCACGACCCGGATCCGGGTGGCCCGGCCGTCGAGGGACCTGGCCGCCGCGGAACGCTTCTACGTGGAGGGCCTCGGACTCGAAGTGCTCCGGCGGACCACTGAACGGGTCCCCGGCGAGCACGACTTGCTCATGGTCGGGCCGCCGGGTGCCACCTGGCACTTCGAACTCACCCGTGACCCCGAACGGCCGATCGAGCCCACTTTGACGGTGGACGACCTGTTCGTGGTCTACCTCGGCGCCCCGGTCGCCGCATCGCTGGTCGAACGCCTGGAGGCACACGGGGGCACCAGGACTCCCGCGCACAACCCCTACTGGGACGAGTACGGCGTGACCGTCGCCGATCCCGACGGGTACCTCCTCGTCCTGTGCTCACGCGACTGGACCGCCTGAACCCGGGGCCCGCCCACGCAGGGTCGGGCCGCAAGGGGCCGTGGCCCGGCACGCGGCCCGCCATGATCGACGATCCGCTCGGAGGAGGCGGTCGGCTCTCGCGGCGCGTACCGGTCTCGACCATGTACGACACGCCGCTCACGCCGTCGGCCCCGAGGGCGTCCTGGACCCGTTCCCCGGCGGTGAACCGGTCCTGCGTGTCCGCCACCCGCAGGGCTCGCCCCGGCACCGGGCGCGGCTGCGGCGCGGGCAGGGTCCAACTGCCGAGAGCCCGACCGGAGCGACCGCGAGGCGGTCGCGGACTTCGCCGCCGGCGCGGAGATCCTCGGCGACGACCCGGTCGCCGCGCGCGTCCGGGACCGTACGCCCGGCACCGCGCCGGCGCGAGCGCCTGCCCGGGATATGCCGGACACCCCGGCCGGTGTCGCGAGCAGTTCCAGCGTCGCGGCCGGTCGCATCACGCCGCCCCCTTGCGGAGGGTGGCGGCGCGGGCTTCGGCCCGGGAAGCCGGCGCCGGTGCCGGTGCACCGGCCGGACGGCCGCCGGCCCGCAGCGGGACCGCGGCGCTCCACGCAACTCCCGCATTGCCAAGTCCCCGATGAATCAGCAGACTTCATGAATCATGAGGGCGACACGGGGGGCGTATCGCGGTTTCATGTGGGGCGGCCTGGCCGTCGTCTTCCTGGTGGGTGCGGCCGGACTCTTCGTCTTCCGGGACACCGCGCCGCTGCGCGACAGCCCACTGGCCGACATCCTCGCGACCGCGTTCGGCGCGGCGGCCGTCGGTCTCGCCCTGTACGGGCTGGGTCTCACGGTCAGGGCCGAGCGGTCGGACCGCGCACGCCAACTGGCCGATTTCAAGAACCAGGTGGACCGGCGTCTCATGGCCGCTCCACGCGGCTACTTCCCGGGCTCCGACAATGTGATCCCCGTCGGCTTCAAGGACTCCGCCGATCCCGGGATCACGGTGTCGGATCCGCTGGGCGACTACTTCACCTCGTCACGGTGCAAGGACCGCCTGGTCGTCCTCGGCGGCCCGGGCTCCGGAAAGACGGTCGCCGCGACTCAGCTGATGGCCCACCTGATGGACGGCTGGCAGGACGGCGATCCGGTGCCCGTACGCATCCCGCTGTCCACCTGGAACACCGAACTCAAGCTGGTCGAGTGGCTGTCCGGCTACCTGAAGGAGAGAGGCCTGGTCCGCTCCAAGGCCGTGGCACGCCAACTCCTCGACGACCGTCTCGTCCTGCCCATCCTCGACGGACTCGACGAGATGGACCCGCCCGGCGTGCCGCCCGCGAAGACCCGTGCGCTGAGGGCCCTGCGACGGCTCAACCGCGAGTACGACGGCCGGACGGGCCGGGCGCCGCTCGTGGTGGTCTGCCGAGCCGACCGCTACAACGCCCTGAAGTCGAAGGAGAGGCTCGAACACGCCACCGTCGTCACCCTCCAGCCGCTCTCCAGTGACCAGCAGCTCGCGTTCCTGGGCAGGAGCGGCCAGGACGAGACGGGGGAGTGGCTGCCCGAATGGCGACGGCTCGCCGAGGCCCTCACCTGGACCGGCACCCCGCGCGGGCTGGCCCGGGTCCTCGACACCCCATGGCGGATGGCCCTGCTGACCACGGCGTACACCGAGCGCGACGAACACGACTACCGCCCGCTGCGCAGCCCCGACGCGCTCCTGGCGATGCCGTTGGACGCCGTACCGGCCCACCTGCTCGGCCTGTACGTCCGCGCCGCCGCGTCGACGCACAACCAGCGGCCGGACGCCGGCCGTCGACGGGACCCCGCGAAGGTCGAGGAGTGGCTGACCACCCTGGCCGGGCACCTGCGGGAGGACCATCGGCCGGACGAGTCGGACGACGCCCCGCGCCCCCGTGACGAGGTGGTCTCCGACACGGATCTGGTGCTGCACCGGCTGTGGCGGATGGAGCGCGACTCCGGGATGCACTATGCCGAGCTCGCGCTGCTGACCTTGCCGTTCGTCGTCTCGATCAACCTGGCCGAGCGGCTCGGCCTCACGCCTTGGGAGAGCCTCCCGTACCCGCCCCTTTTCGCCGCCTTCGGCCTGCTGTTCCTGATGCAGACGGTGCTGCCCGTGGCGCTGGAGAACACCCGGCGGCAGCCTGTTCCACGTCACCTCGACTGGCGGCTGCTGGGAGAGCCGAAGATGATCGGCCTGAACGTGATGTACGCCATCGGTTGGGTGTTGTTCCTGGTGGACCGGGGCCTCGGCCCGTCGCTGTTCGCGTTGGTCCTGGTCGCGAACGTCCTGTCGTTCGTGACCTCACAGGCCGTCTGGAGTACCGGCGACCACCCGCAGGCCACCCTGACCGATCCACGCGACCCGCTGCGTGCGGAACTGCGCTACGCGCTCTTCTGGGCGGCCGTCACTTCCCTGTGGGTCGGCTCGCTGATCGCCCAGTGGACGGAGAGCGTCCTCGGCTTCGCCTACGGTGCGATCCTCGCCGTCCTCCCCGCCTTCACCCTCGCGGCGAGGGCCTGGCGCCGCTACGTCCTCTTCAAGTTCGTCGCGAGCCACCGACTCCCCGCGGCACTCGGCGGCTTCCTCGAGTGGTGCGTCGAAGCGGGCATCATGCGCGTCGAGGGCTTCGCCTACCAGTTCCGCCACCGCGAACTGCAGGAGTGGCTGGCGGCCCGGCCGGGCGCGGGGGGTGCCCCGGGGCGCCCTCCCTCGTCACAGGGACACCGGCGGCGGTCTTGAGACCGCTCTTCGGCCGACCGGCCACGACGGCCGACCCGCACGCGCGGGACTCGCCCGGGGGCGTGCACTCCGAGGACATCCGGACGTGTCGGTGTACCACCGGCACCCCGGCGGCGGCGGTCACCGCGGACGGCACCTTCACCGTCGACGGCATCCCGCGTACCCGGCGGGACACGACCCGCACGGTCAGCCGGCCCGGGGACGACCTGCACGAGGCGTCCACGGCGTCGGTCGACGTCACCCGCCGACCGCGTGCGAAACGCCGACGGGGCACCCCGGGCGGGCTGCCCGGGGTGCCCCGCCGGCGGTGGTGTGTGTGGCGCCCGGTCCGCGCGTCGCTGCGGGTGCACGCGGACCGGGGCCGTCGAGGGGAGCCCCCGCGGGGGCTCAGTGGGAGGGTGCGAGGGCGCGCGGCTCCAGGGCCGCGGTGTGCGCGTCCATCCGCTCGGCGGCGAGGATCGCCACCGCCGTGTCGGCGCGGGAGGCGGCGACGACCAGGGCGCGGCCGGCGAGCGCGTGCGCCCGTCGGTGCAGGGCCGCCGCGTTCGGCTCGCGGTCCCTCGTGGTCGCCGAGGCGCGGGCCGGCGTACGTCCTCCCCGCAGGCGGGCGATCTCCCCGGCGAGCCGCTCGGCCGCGGTGTCCAGATCGGCCGAGGGCGCCGCCACGCGCAGCCCGTCGGTGACGGCGAGCAGTGCGGCGAGATGCCCCGCGAGCTGGATGTCCAGCTCTTCCTCGCGGGACCGGTGGGGGAAGTCGCGGGGAGTGCCGGCCATCGTGCTGTGGACCGACTTGGCGCGGATCGGTTCGTACATGGATGGCCTCCTGTGGCGTAACAGGAAACCATCCTAGCTTGGATTCAGTCTAAAGTTGAGTCGTTCGTGAAAAGGATGTTCGCAAAAGGGGCATTCGCGAAAAGGGTGTGCGCGAAGAGTCGTCAGGGCTGGCCGTAGCCGTCCAGGAAGCGGGCGATCCGCCCGACCGCGTCCCGCAGGTCGGTGACCGACGGCAGGGTCACCACCCGGAAGTGGTCCGGCTCCGGCCAGTTGAAGCCGGTGCCCTGGACGACCATGATCTTCTCGCGGCGCAGCAGGTCCAGGACCATCCGCCGGTCGTCCTTGATCTTGAAGACGTCGGGGTCGAGTCGCGGGAAGAGGTACAGCGCCCCCTTCGGCTTCACGCAGCTCACGCCGGGGATCTGGGTCAGCAGCTCGTACGCCGTGTCCCGCTGCTCGCGCAGCCGCCCGCCGGGCAGGACGAGCTCGTTGATCGTCTGGCGTCCGCTGAGCGCCGCGACCACCCCGTGCTGGCCCGGCATGTTCGCGCACAGGCGCATGTTCGCCAGGATCGTCAGGCCCTCGATGTAGGAGTCGGCATGGGCGCGCGGGCCCGAGATCGACATCCAGCCCACCCGGTAGCCGGCCACCCGGTACGCCTTCGACATGCCGTTGAAGGTGAGGGTGAGCAGATCGGGGGCGACGGACGCGGTCGGGATGTGCCGCGCGTCGTCGTAGAGGATCTTGTCGTAGATCTCGTCGGAGCAGACCAGCAGGTTGTGGCGGCGGGCGATGTCGGTGAGGCCCTTGAGGACCTCCTCGTCGTAGACCGCGCCGGTCGGGTTGTTCGGGTTGATGATCACGATCGCCTTGGTGCGGTCGGTGACCTTGCGCTCGACGTCGGCGAGGTCCGGCATCCAGTCCGACTGCTCGTCGCAGCGGTAGTGCACCGCCGTACCGCCGGAGAGCGAGACGGCCGCCGTCCACAGCGGATAGTCGGGCGCGGGGACGAGCACCTCGTCGCCGTCGTCCAGCAGTCCCTGCATCGCCATCACGATCAGCTCGGACACGCCGTTGCCGATGAAGACGTGCTCGACGTCGGTCTCGATGCCGAGGGTCTGGTTGTGCATGACCACCGCCCGGCGCGCGGCCAGCAGGCCCTTCGCGTCGCCGTAGCCGTGCGCCGTCGACACGTTGCGGAGGATGTCCTCCAGGATCTCGGGCGGGCACTCGAAGCCGAACGCCGCCGGATTGCCGGTGTTCAGCTTGAGGATGCGGTGACCGGCCGCTTCCAGCCGCATCGCCTCCTCGAGCACCGGGCCCCGGATCTCGTAACAGACGTTGGCGAGCTTGGTCGACTGGATCACCTGCATGCTGGGAGCTTACGGCCCGGTATGGCCCTTCGGGCCGTGTTCTCCGCCACGTGAGACGCTCCGGTTCGGGCGGTTTGTCCGCTCGCTGTCCCTGGAGTGCCTCGTTTCCCTACAATGCGCCGCCATGTCCAGGCCTTCTCGGTACGCCGATGGGGGGAACGGTACGCCGGAGCCCCAGGGTCCACCGAACGTGTATCTCCCGCAGACCACTCCGCCCCCGGAATACGACGAGTACGTCGACCCGGCGAGCGCTCACGGCTGGCAGGACGCGTACGACGAGACGCGCGAACTGCCGCCGGTGGGGGAGCGGGACGCGTCCTTCGCGCGGGCGGGCGGCGGGCCGCGCGGTGTGCCCCGTCCCGGGGAGGGGGACGCGGTGGCGGGCGGTGCGGGCGGCCGGTCCGGTGCGGGCCGCCCGCGCCATGGTTCGGGCCGGCGCAGGGCCGGCGCCCGGCGTTCGCGTCGTGCGGTGGTGGCCGCCGGAGCGGTGGGCGCGATGTCGGTGGCGGCGCTGATCGCGGGGTTCGCCTTCTCGGGCTCGCCGTCCGGTGCGCCCGACGGCAAGGACGGCCGTACCGGACCGGTGGCCGGGGAGTCCGGGGCGTCGTCCGCGGGGCCGGACGCGTCCTCCTCCGCCGGGGAGCCGGCCGCCGCCGGCGGCGGTCCTTCGGCCGGCCCGGGCACTCCGGGTACTCCGGGCACTCCGGGTACTCCGGGTACTCCGGGCACTCCCGGCGCGAGCGCCGAGGGCGAGGACCGGAAGGACGGGGAGAACCCGTCCGGCGGGGCGTCGGCCGAACCGTCGGCCGGGGTCACCTCCGCACCGGGCGATCCGGCGGTGGCCCCCTCCACCACCACGGGGCCGGGCGACCCCGGCCCGGGCGGCTCCGACGACCGGCCGGGAAGGGGGCAGGGTCCGAAGCGGCCCAAGTAGCGGCCCGCCCTCTCCATTCCCTCCACCCCCCTGCACCGCCCTCCACCCCTCTCCACCCCCTCCATCGCCTCCACACGGACTCTCCCCGCTCCCGCCGCCCCCGCTCCGGCCGCCTCGGGAGACCCTGATCGCGCGACGAAGTTACCGGCCGGAAACAAGTCCTTGCCCCCTCGTCGTCCACGTGCTGACAATGCGCATGACAATTTCGTGGGCGGCCGGAAGGTCTTCCGGTCGCCCGACGCCGCAAGAGGGGACCCCCATGAGAAAACCTCTCGTCGTCGCGCTCTGCGCCCTGGCCTTCGCCGGGGCGGGCGCGACTCCCGCGGTCGCCGCCGCGCCTTCCCCCACGGGCGCGGACACGACCACGGACACGGCCCCGACCACGCTGACGGATGTCGTCAACGGCGTGGTCGGGACCGCGACGGACACCCTGTCCGGACTCACCGCGCCGAAGGCCGGCGCGGTGAACTTCGCGGGCACGGTGTCGCTCAGCAACTGCTCCGGCTCCGTCGTCCGCATGCCCGACTCGGCCGCCGACGACCCGGCGCTCGTGCTCACCAACGGCCACTGCCTGGAGAGCGGATTCCCCGCGCCCGGTCAGGTCCTCGTCGACCGGGCGTCCGGCCGCAGCTTCGGGCTGCTGAACTCCGCCGGCTCCAGGGTCGCCACCCTGCGCGCCGACCGGCTCGTCTACGCGACCATGACCGACACGGACGCGGCGATCTACCGGCTGGGCACGACGTACGCACAGATCAAGAGCGCGTACGGCATCGACGCACTGCCCCTGAGCGACACCCGCCCGGCGGCCGGTACGTCCATCAGCGTGGTCTCCGGGTACTGGAAGCGGATCTACAACTGCTCCATCGACGGGTTCGCGTACCGCATGAAGGAGGGGAACTGGACCTGGAAGGACTCGGTCCGTTACACCTCCGCCTGCGACACCATCGGCGGCACCTCCGGCTCACCGGTCGTCGACGACGCCACCGGCCAGGTGGTCGCCGTCAACAACACCGGCAACACGGACGGCGAGCGCTGCACGGTCGACAACCCGTGCGAGGTCGACGAGAACGGCGAGGTCACGGTCCGCCAGGGCATCAACTACGCCCAGCAGACCTACCTGTTCCCCGCCTGCTTCGGCGTGGACAACAAGCTCGACCTGAGCGCGAGCGGCTGCGTCCTGCCCAAGCCGTAAGGGGTCCGAGGGGCGGGCGGTCAGCGGGGAGTCCTGCGGACCGCCCGCCCCGCCAGCACATCCGTGCGCCGCCCGTCCTCGATCACGAAACGCCCGTCGACCAGCACGTACGGGATGCCCGTCGGAAGCGTCCGGGGCTCGGCGAAGGTCGACCCCGCGGCCACCGTCGCCGGGTCGAACAGCACCAGGTCCGCCCTGTACCCCTCGCGGACCAGCCCCCGGTCCGGCAGCCGCAGCCGGGCGGCCGGACGCGAGGTCAGGTGCGCCACGCACTCCTCCAACGACAGCACCCCCAACTCCCTTACGTAGTGCCCGAGGTAGTGCGGGAACGTCCCGTACGCGCGCGGGTGCGGCTTGGCACCCTGGAGGATGCCGTCCGAGCCACCGGTGTGCACCCGGTGCCGCATGATCGCCCGTACGTTCTCCTCGTGGCCGACGTGCTGGAGGATCGTCGGGGCGAGCCGGTCCTTCAGCAGCAGCTCCCGCGCGACCGCCCAGGGGCTCTCGCCGCGCGCCCGCGCCGACTCCAGGACCGTACGGCCGACGTACTCGCCCAGCGCCGGGTCGCCCACCCCCGAGATCTCGATGGTCTCCCACTCCACGGGCACGCCGTGGCAGCCGTCCGAGCCGGTGACCTCCAGATGGTGCCGGATCCGCTCGGCCGTCTCCTCGTCGGCGAGCCGCCGCAGGACCTCCTCCGGACCGCCCTCGTTCGCCCAACTCGGCAGCAGCGCCACGAGGGTGGTGCAGCCGGGCGTGTAGGGGTAGGTGTCGAGCGTGATGTCGGCCCCGGCGTCCAGCGCGTCGTCCAGCAGGGCCAGCAGTTCGGGCGCCCGGCCCTTGTTCACGCCGAAGTTCATCGTGGCGTGCGCGAGGTGCAGCGGGCAGTCCGCCTCCCTCGTCAGCGCCACCATCTCCTCGTACGCCTCCAGCGCCCCGGCGCCGTACGAGCGGTGGTGCGGGCAGTAGTAGCCGCCGTACGACGCCACCACCCGGCACAGCTCGGTGAGTTCGGCGTCCTCGGCGTACATGCCGGGCGTGTACGTCAGCCCCGACGACATGCCGACCGCGCCCTGCTCCATGCCCTCCGCGACCAACCGCCGCATCCGGTCCAGCTCTTCGGGCGTCGCCTCCCGGTCCTCCCAGCCGACGGCGAGCGCGCGGACCGTGCCCTGCGGGATCAGGTACGCGGCGTTGACCGCGATGCCGCGGTCGAGCCGGTCCAGGTACTCGCCCACCGACCGCCAGTCGAAGTCGATGTCGTCGCCGGAGCCGTTCCACCCGGCGATCGCCCGGCGTACCTCGCCCAGCGTCCGGTCGTCGACCGGGGCGTACGACAGCCCGTCCTGGCCGAGGACTTCGAGGGTGACGCCCTGCGCGGCCTTGGCGCTGTGGTCGGGGTCGCGCAGCAGCGCCAGATCGCTGTGGGCGTGCATGTCGATGAAGCCGGGGGCCAGCACCAGGCCCTCGGCGTCCAGTTCGCGGCGGGCCTTCGGGCGCTGACAGCCCGCGTTCGCCGCCTCCTTCACGATGGAGACGATGCGGCCGCCGTCCACGACCACGTCCGCGCGGTACGCGTGGTCGCCGGAGCCGTCGACGACGTCCGCGTCCCGGATGACGAGCTCTTCCATGTGCCGGCCTCCTAGAAGAACGTACGGACGTAGTCGACCACCGTGCCGTCGGCCTCCGCCACGGGGATGAGCACCCACTTGTCGAACGACGTGCACGGGTGGGACAGTCCGAGCCCCACCCAGTCTCCCACCTCCAGATCGGCCTCCCCGGTGGTACGCAGCCAGGCGTGCTGGTCGGACAGCCCGGTCACCGAGATCCCGGTGGCCGGGCGCTCGACGCCGTCCCGGCGGACCACCTGGGCGAACGGCAGGTCGAGGTCGTAGGCCGCGTCCCGCTTGCCCGCGTTGGCGAACGCCTGCTCGGCGGACGGCCGGGACACCACCTGCGTCCACAGCCGGAACGCCGGTTCCAGCGCGCCCTCCTGCGGGACCCGGTTGAAGGGGGTCAGCTTGCGGTAGTGGCCGTCGTCGTGCGAGACGTACGCGCCCGAGCGCAGCAGTTTCAGCACGGGAGCGGAGAGTTCCGGGACCTCGGCGAACACGTCCGCCACCGCGTCGAACCAGGCGCTGCCGCCCGCGCTCACCACGATCTCGTCCAGCCCCGCGAACCGTCCGGCCTCGTCGAAGTCCACGGCGAGGGACACCAGCCGCCGCAGCCAGGCGTGCACCCGTTCCGGATCCGCCCGCGGCACCTCGCCCTCGTACCCGGCGACCCCGACCAGCCGCAGCCCCCGCGCGCCGGCCACGGCATCGGCGACGGCGGCGCACTCGGCCTCCGTCCGCACACCGGTGCGGGCACCCTCCCCGGCGGCGAGCTCGACGACCACGTCCACCGGGCGGGAAGCCCCGGCGAGGGCGGCGTCCATCAGCTCGACCCCGCGCACGGAGTCGACGTAACAGACGAAGCGGAAGCCGGGGTCGGCGTCCAGCTCGGCGGCGATCCACCGCAGGGCCGCCGCGTCCACCAGCTCGTTGGCGAGGAAGACCCGCTCGATCCCGTACGCCCGCGCCACCCGCACCTGGTGCGGAACGGCGAGCGTGATGCCCCAGGCCCCGTGCCCGATCTGGCGGTGGAAGAGCTGCGGGGCCATGGAGGTCTTGCCGTGCGGGGCGAAGGCGAGCCCGTGCCGGGCCGCGTACGCCTCCATCAGCTTCAGGTTGTGCTCCAGGCGCTCCGCGGAGAGCGCGAGCACGGGGGTGGTGAAGCCGTCGGTGAAGAGGTTGCGGCGCTGCGCGGCCAGCTCGCCGACGGTCAGCCCCTCGGCGTCCGGCGGAAGGCCCTTGAAGCGGTGATCGACCCGTTCCTCGGTGAGGCGGACGAGAGCGTCGAGGACCATCAGAGCCTCCCTGTTCAGCAGTGTTGCACTACTTGCAACACTCGTTGCGTATATCGCTTACCGCTGTCTAACATCTCGGCCACGCGGGGTCAACGGACACCGCCTCACCCGCGGAACCGCCTCACCCGCAGAAGAGAAGGAGCCACGCCGTGGACGTTGTCGCGCTCGGCGAGTCCATGGTGACGTTCCTGCCCACCCGGCCGGGCCGCCTCGCCGACGTCCCCTCCTTCGACCGGGGCATCGGCGGCGCGGAGTCCAACGTGGCGTGCGTGCTCGCGGCGGCGGGCCACACCACCCGGTGGATCAGCCGGGTGGGCGCCGACGGCTTCGGCGACCACCTCGTCGAGGCGATCGGCGGGTACGGCGTCGACGTGTCGCACGTCCGCCGCGACCCGACCCGCCCGACCGGCATCTACTTCCGCACGGCCGGCGACCGCGCGACGGACGCCCACGAGGTCGCGTACTACCGGGCGGGCTCGGCGGCCTCCGCGATGACGGCCGCGGACCTCGACCTGGAGGCGGTACGCGCGGGACGCGTCCTGCACCTGTCCGGCATCACGCCTGCACTCTCCGAGGGCTGCCTGTCCCTGATGCGGGAACTGACCGCCCCCCACCCCGCCCGTCCCCTGATCTCCTTCGACGTCAACCACCGCCCGGCCCTGTGGCGCGACGCCCACGGCCCGGAGATCCTGCTGGAACTGGCCCGCAGGGCCGACATCGTCTTCGTGGGAGAGGACGAGGCAGAGGAGGCCTGGGGCATCACAGGCGGCCCGACGTCGATCCGACAGGTCCTGCCCGAACCGGAGATCCTGGTGGTGAAGCAGGGGGCACGCGGGGCCGTGGCCTTTGGCCGAACCGCGGGCAGTCGTACCCGCCTCCCCGCGGGCAGTCGTGCCGCCGGGGCGGCACGGGTGGGCGCGGACGGCACCCCGCAAGCGCCGGGCCGCGCGACCCGTCCCCGCCCAGCCACAACCGCCCCCGCCCTGAAAGTCGACGTAGTCGCAACCACCGGCGCCGGCGACGCCTTCGCCGCAGGCTTCCTCTCCGCGACCCTCCGGGACCTCCCGCTACGCGACCGCCTGCGCCACGGCCACCTCATGGCCGCAGCCACCCTCACCACCCCCGGCGACCTCGCCACACCCCCGCCCCGCACCCTCGCCGACCGCCTGGTCGCCCTGGACGACACCGCGTGGGGGAAACTGCGACTCGGCCCCGGCTGGACCGACACCATGGACCGGGACGAAGAGGAGGCACCCACCCCATGAGCCAGACCGTAGACCGCGCCCTGAGCATCCTCCCGCTGCTCGCGGAGGGCCCCGCCGACCTCGGCCAGGTCGCCGACCGCCTGGACGTGCACAAGTCCACGGCCCTCCGCCTCCTGCGCACCCTCCACGAGCACGGCCTGGTCTACCGCCAGTCCGACCAGCGCTACCGCCTCGGCGCCCGCCTCTTCGCCCTCGCCCAGGAGGCGATGGAGAACCTCGACGTCCGCGAGATCGCCCACGCCCACCTCGTACGCCTCAACGAGAAGTGCGGACACACCGTCCACCTCGCCGTGTACGAGGAGAACGAGGTCCTCTACATCGACAAGGTGGAGAGCCGCTACCCGGTGCGTATGTACTCACGGATCGGCAAACCGGTCGCCATCACCGTCGCGGCCGTCGCCAAGCTCCTCCTCGCCGACCTGCCCGAACACGAGCGCCGCGCCCTCGCGGAGAAGCTCGACTACCCCATGTACACGTCCCGTTCGACACCTCACGCCACCGCGTTCCTCCAGGAACTGGCCAAGGTGCGCGAACAGGGCTGGGCCACCGACCTCGGCGGCCACGAGGAGTCCATCAACTGCGTCGCCGCGCCGATCCGCGGCGCCGACGGCCGGGTGGTCGCCGCGATGTCGGTCTCCGCGCCGAACGTCGTCGTCACCGCCGACGAACTCCTCACCCTGCTCCCACTGGTGCGCCGTACGGCGGATGCGATCAGCGGCGAGTACTCCGGCAGGACCCCGGCAGAACTCCAGTGAAGGAAAGACCCGCATGACCGAGAAAGTCGCGCTGACCCCCACCACCCACACCACCCCGCCCGCGAAGTTCTCCCACGGCGTCCGCAAGGGCAACATCCTCCAGGTCGCCGGCCAGGTCGGGTTCCTGCCCGCCGAGGAGGGCAAGGCCCCCACCCCCGCCGGGCCGACCCTGCGCGAGCAGACCCTCCAGACCCTCGCCAACGTCAAGGCGATCCTCGAGGAGGGCGGCGCGAGCTGGGACGACGTGATGATGATCCGCGTCTACCTCACCGACGTGGACCACTTCGCGGAGATGAACGGGATCTACAACACCTACTTCGAGGAGCAGGGCCTCACCCAGCCGCCCGCCGCCCGCACGACCGTCTACGTCGGTCTCCCCGCCGGCCTCCTCATCGAGATCGACGCGCTCGCCGTCCTCGGCTGACCCGCGCCCTCTTCCCCACCACCGCACGTCGTCACGGCACGGCGGCCCGCACTCCTGGGACGCCGCGCCGCGATCCCCCCTGCCCGAAAGCCCCATGCCCTTACCCAGAGGACCCCCGAATGTCCCATCCGCTCCTCCCGCTCGCCGCCTCCGCACCGGTTCAGACACCACCGCACACCGGAGGACTGCTCCTCCTCGTCGACGGCACGGCGGGCCTGCTGACCGTCGCAGCCCTCGGCATCGCGCTCCTCCTCTACCTGATCATCAAGGTCCGGCTCCAGCCCTTCGTCGCCCTGCTCGGCGTCTCCATAGCCGTCGGCCTGATGGCGGGCCTGTCGGTCACCGAACTCTTCGGCACGGTCCAGCGCTCGGACGCGGTGTCCACCATCGAGTCCGGGATGGGCGGCATCCTCGGCCATGTCGCGATCATCATCGGCCTGGGCACGATGCTCGGCGCGATCCTCGAGGTCAGCGGCGGCGCGGAGGTCCTGGCGGGCCGGCTGCTCGGCCTGTTCGGCGAGAAGCGCGCCCCGCTCGCCATGGGTCTCACCGGTCTGATCTTCGGTGTCCCGGTCTTCTTCGACGTCGGCATCTTCGTCCTCGCGCCGATCGTCTACGCCGCCGCCAAGCGCTCCGGCAAGTCGATCCTGCTCTACTGCCTCCCCCTCCTCGCCGGCCTGTCCGTCACCCACGCGTTCCTGCCCCCGCACCCGGGCCCGGTGGCCGCCGCCGGACTGCTCCACGTCGACCTGGGCTGGGTCATCCTCATGGGCGTCGTCTGCGGTCTGCCGGCCGTCGTCGCCGCCTGGGTCTACTCCGCCTGGATCGGCAAGCGCATCTTCGTCGCCGTACCGCAGGACATGGTCGAGGCCGCCGAGGAGGCCAAGCAGGCCGTCGTCGCCGAGCAGCGGGCGTCCGGGGCCGAGCCGCGCGAGGCGCCGGTGCCGCTCGGCACGGTCCTCGGCATCATCGGTACGCCGCTCGTCCTGATCCTCGCGGCCACCTTCTCCTCGATCGCGCTGGACCCCTCCACCCTCCGCTCGGTCATCGAGTTCTTCGGCCACCCCTTCGTGGCCCTCACCCTCGCCCTGTTCCTCGCGTACTACCTGCTGGGCATCCGGCGCGGCTGGTCCCGCAGGTCCCTGGAGACCGTCTCCACGTCCTCCCTCAAGCCGGTCGGCAACATCCTGCTGGTGGTCGGCGCGGGCGGCGTCTTCGGCGCCGTCCTCAAGGCCAGCGGGGTCGCGCAGGCGCTCTCGGACACCTTCAACGACGTCGGCCTGCCGGTGATCGTCCTGTCCTACCTGATCTCCGTGGTGCTGCGGGTCGCGCAGGGCTCGGCGACGGTGGCGATCGTGACGACGGCGGGCATCGTGGCCCCGCTGCTGGCCGAGGGGGACCACTCGCAGGCGTTCGTCGCGCTGGTCATCATGGCCATCTCGGCGGGCTCGATCTTCGCCTCGCACGTCAACGACGGCGGTTTCTGGATGGTCGCCAAGTACTTCGGCATCAGCGAGCGGGACACGCTCAAGACGTGGACGGTGCTGGAGAGCGTGCTGTCCGTGGCCGGTTTCGTGGTCGCCGCCGCGCTCAGTCTCGTCGTGTGAGCCGTGATGCCTGTGTAGGCGTCCGATAACGAAGTTGGGGCTGGCTGTGCCCGGCACAGGTTTATCGACCATACTCCTGCGGTGTGGAGCAGCGCATAGGTTCGAGCAGCCAGCCCCTGGAAGGCGCCGGATTCGACCCGGCATTCATCCCCGGGCTCACCTCGCCCGCGTCCGGCCGGGAGGAGGACGCGAAGGCGAAGCCGGGGGAACCGGAGGACACGGCCCCGGAGCCCGAGACGGAGCCGGAATCGGAACCGGGGGCGGAGCCGGAGGAGGAGGCCGCCCCCGAGGAGGAGGCGGCCCCCGACGGCCCCGTCTTCGAGGCCTCCGACCGCCGTGCCCGGGTCGTCGCCGACCACAGCGGCGTACGCCTGCGTCTGGACGACCAGGAGTGCGAGTTCCGCTGGGACGAGATCGGCGCGGTGGAGACGGAGACCGCCCGCTTCGGCAAGCGCTGGACGGTCACCGTCCACACCCCCGACCGCCGTTGGTACCCGCTGGAGGTCGAGGCCCCGTCCAGGAGCCGCTTCGCCGAATGGGACACCGCACTGGACGCGGTCCTGGACGAGTACTTCGAGGACGACGCGGACAAGGCCACGGAGTCCACCGAGGCCACGGAGTCCACCGGGGCCACGGAGTCCACCGAGGACGACACCGAGAAGTAGCGGCCGCGCCTATCGGCAGTACTGAGCCTCCTTGCCGATGGAGCGGTACATGCAGTCCGCGTTCTCCAGGAGTTGCAGGACGGCGTCCCGGTTACGGGACGTCTCCCGCTCGATGACCTCGTCGGGCGGGTAGAACCCGCCTCCGGAGCTGGAACCCGGGTACATCTCGAAGGTGTAGCCGAAGATCTTGTGCGTGCCCCACAGGTAGTCGTCGATCGACCCGTCCGTGATGTACAGGTCGCTGGACTGCTGGGGCGTGTAGCCGTTGCTGGCCGCCATCTTCTGGCCGACGGTCCTGAAGGCGGCGTGGTCGTCGGCCGTCATGCCGGTCGTGGTGTCGGAGTAGGTGTAGCCGAACGGCCACAGCACCAGCTCGCTGTAGGTGTGGAAGTCGACGCCGGCCTTGATCTGCTGCACCCCGCCGACGACCCGGCTGCGCACGAAGTTCGCCACGACCTTCACCTCGGTGGCCGACTCGGGGCCGGAACCGCGGTACGTCTCGGAGGACGTGGAGCCCGAGGAGCCGCCGCAGCAGCCCCAGCGGTAGTCCCAGTTGCGGTTCAGGTCGGTGCCGACGTACGACGAACCGGAGTTGGGCTGGCGGTTCTTGCGCCAGGAGCGGTAGGAGCCGGAGGCGATGTCGTACTCGCCGCCGTCCGGATTGAGGTCGGGGACGATCCAGATCTCCCGGCCGTTGACCATGTTGGTGATCCGGGAGTCGCTGCCGTACCCCGCGCCGAGCTCGCGCAGCAGGTACAGGGCCATCTCCACGGTCAGGTGCTCGCGGGCGTGCTGGTGGTGGGTGAACAGGACCTCGGGCTCGCTCTCGTCGCTCGCCACGTTGTCGCTGATCTTGATGGCGACGATGTCGCGGCCCTGGTAGGACTTGCCGATCACCCGCTTGCTCATGATGCTCGGATACGCCGACAGCCGCTGGTCGATCTCCGCGTTCATCTCGGCGTAGTTGTGGTAGCGGGAGTCGGCCGACGGGAAGTCGAACAGCCGGGGCCCGTCGGCGGCGGAGGAGCGGTCCGGAGCGGCACCCAGGGGCGTGACCTCGTATCCCTGTTGCCGCAGCGCCCGGATCTGGTCCGCGCGCCCGGAGACCACCACGGTCTCCTCGTCGGCCTCGTCCACGGTGACCCCGGAGCGCTGGATCGCCGTACGGGTCACGGGAGTCGTGTGCTGGTGGATCTCGTACTGGCGGATGTCCTCGGCCGAGGGCGCGGCGCGGTCGGCGCCGGCCGCGCCGGCCTGGGACGCCGTCAGCGACAGCGGCGCCGCGAGGGCGAGGGCGAGGAGGGTGGCGAGCGCGGCGGAGCGCCGTCTGCCACGGATGCGGAGTCGCATGAAGTCTCCTTGTGGGAGGTGGGGGTGGTTCATGGCGACGTGCGTGGTGCGGTGCCGACATCGTCACGGAGTGACATGGTCCGGTCAAGATGAGGGTTTCGGTCGGTCACTCGACCAGGTGCATCCCGTGAAGATCCCCGCACGCCCTCTTGTCCGACCGGCGGCCATGGGCTTTCTTGGCCCCCATGGCGGACACCACGGGCAACACCAGAGACGTCGGCGCACCACTCGGGTCCGGGGCCGACCCGGCTCCCCGCAAGTCCAGTTGGCGCCACATCGGCCCCGGCATCGTCGTCGCCGCGACCGGTGTCGGCGCCGGCGACCTCGTCGCCACCCTCATCGCGGGCAGCAACTTCGGCTACACCCTGCTGTGGGCCGCGGTCGTCGGCTGTCTGGTGAAGATCTCCCTCGCGGAGGCGTGCGGACGCTGGCACCTGTCCACCGGGCGCACCCTCTTCGACGGCTGGGCGAGTCTCGGCCCCTGGACGACCTGGTTCTTCGCGGTCTACGCCGTGATCTGGGGCTTCGTCTACGGCGCGGCGGCGATGTCGTCGAGCGCCCTGCCGCTCCAGGCGCTCTTCCCGGACGTGATGGACCTCGAATGGTGGGGCATCGCCTGCGGCCTGGTGGGCCTGGTCTTCGTCTGGTTCAACAAGTACAGCGTCTTCGAGAAGGTCATGACGGTCCTGGTGGGCGTCATGTTCGTCGTGACCGTCTACCTGGCGATCCGCGTCACCCCGAACCTCGGCGACGCCTTCGCCGGCCTCCTCCCGGTCCTCCCGGACGAGAAGGACTCGGTCCTCAACACCCTCGGCCTGATCGGCGGCGTCGGCGGCACCATCACGCTGGCCGCGTACGGCTACTGGGTCAACGCCAAGGGCTGGACGAACACCGGCTGGATGAAGGTCATGCGCCTGGACAACCGGGTCGCCTACGCCACCACCGGCCTCTTCGTCATCGCGATGCTCTTCGTCGGCGCCGAACTGCTGCACTCGGCGAACATCGCGATCGCGAGCGGCGACAAGGGTCTGATGCAGCTCGGCGACATCCTGGAGCAGGAGTACGGCACGGCCACCGGCAAGCTCTTCCTGATCGGCTTCTTCGCCACCTCCTTCACCTCCCTGATCGGCGTCTGGCACGGCGTCAGCCTGATGTTCGCCGACTTCCTGGCCCGATTGCGCGGTGAGCGGGAGGCGCGCGGCGCCGAGCTGGCCTCCGGCCGCCGCGAACGCTCCTGGGCCTTCCGCGCCTACCTGCTCTGGCTCACCTTCCCGCCCATCGTCCTGCTCTTCCAGGACGAGCCCTTCCGCCTGATCATCATCTACGGCGTCCTGGGCGCCGCCTTCATGCCCTTCCTCGCCCTCACCCTGCTCTGGCTCCTCAACTCCTCCCGCACACCGCGCGAATGGCGCAACGGCCCTCTCAGCAACACCATGCTCGCCGTCGCCGGCCTGCTGTTCCTGGTGCTGTGCGCCAAGCAGGTCTGGGACCAGCCGTGGTCGGAGTTCTTCTGACGACCCGGGCGTTCCGGTTCGGCACCGAGCGGAGCGTGACCTCCGTGGACCGGGTGCCGTGAAGGGACCGCCGGGCACTCGGTCCCCGCACTGATCCGACGGCAACGCGATATCCGCAGGTCACGGGCTTGATGCGGTCAGGAATGTATACTGCGCTTGCTCAGTGTATATATCCGGGAGGGTTCTGTGAGTCGCACAGTCATCGATCTCGACGACGAGGCGCTGGAAGCGGCTGCCAAGGAGCTCGGGACTTCCACCAAGCGCGACACCGTCAATACGGCCCTGCGTGAGATCGTCGCTCGCAACCGTCGCCTGCGAGCTCTTCGGGAACTCAAGGATCTCGCGGCAGAGGGCGCGCTCGACGTCGATCTTCTGCTGGACAAGCGCAACTACCGGGGCGGCGCACCCCGGTGACGGTCGCCGACTACCTCATCGACACCTCGGCCCTCGCCCGAGTTCTGCAGGACCGGGCAACGGAGGAGTGGGACCGGCGCATCGCCGCAGGGATCGTCGCGCTGTGCGACGTGACCGAACTGGAGGTGCTGTACTCGGCCCGCTCCGTGGCGGACCGCGAGATCGTCGAAGGCATACTGCGCCAGTTCAGCCGGTGTCCCATGCCGGAGGGGATCTTCCGCCGGGCGCGGGTCGTCCAGCGCGAGCTGACCGCGAAGGGCGAGCACCGCGGCGCGGGCCCTGTGGATCTCCTGGTCGCCGCCGCGGCGGAGGAGGCCGGGCTGACGCTTCTGCACTGCGACCGGGACTTCGAGACCGTCGCCCGGACGACGGGGCAGCCGGTCAGGATGATCGACCTCCGGTCGTGAGACCGGACGGAGTGGTTCACGGCCTCGCCCCCGCCCACGGTGCGTGGGCGGGGGCGAGGCCGGAGTGCGTGCGGGCCGGTGGTTACGGCAGCGCGTGGACGTGCGGGCCCACCGCGTCGGACCAGGCGTTGCCGGCCGTGGCGTCCCAGTTGGTGGACCAGGTCATCGCGCCCCGCAGGCCCGGGTAGGTCTTCGACGGCTTGAACGAACCGCAGCCGGTGCCCTTGGTGAGGCAGTCCAGGGCGTTGTTCACGACCGACGGGGAGACGTAGCCGCTGCCCGCGCCCCGCGTCGAGGCCGGCAGGCCCAGGCCCACCTGGGACGGGTCGAGACCGCCCTCCAGCTGGATGCAGGCGAGCGCGGTGAGGAAGTCCACCGAGCCCTGGCTGTAGACCTTGCCGTCGCAGCCCAGCATGGAACCGCTGTTGTAGTACTGCATGTTGACGACCGTGAGGATGTCCTTCACGTTCAGCGCGGTACGGAAGTACGAGCCGGACGTCGACTGCATGTCGATGGTCTGCGGCGCCATCGTCAGGATCATCGACGGGCCCGCCTTCGCCGACAGCGAGCGCAGCGCCTGCGTCATGTAGGTCGCGTCGAGGCCGTTCTCCAGGTCGATGTCGACGCCGTCGAAGCCGTACTCCCGCATCAGGGCGTACACCGAGTTCGCGAAGTTCGCCGCGGAGGCGGAGTCGTTCACCGAGACGGTGCCCTTCTCGCCGCCGACCGAGATGATGACCTTCTTCCCGGCCGCCTGCTTGGCCCGGACATCCGCCTTGAACTGGTCGACGGTGTAGCCGTTCAGGCCCGCCGAGTCGAGGTTGAAGGTGACGGCGCCCGGAGTGCCGGTGGCGTCGGCGAAGGCGACCGCGATGATGTCGTAGTGGGACTGGACGTCCGAGATGCGCTGCACCGCCGCGCCGTTGTCGAAGTTCTGCCAGTACCCGGTCACCGCGTGCCCGGGCAGGTCACCGCCCCCGCCCCCGCCGCTCTCCGCGGTCCGCGCGGACACCGCCGCCGACTTCGGCGACTCGCCCGCCGCGTTGGTCGCGGCGACCTGGAAGGAGTACGACGTCGAGGCCGCGAGCCCGGTCACCGTCGCCGACGTGCCCGACACCGCCGTCACCTTCGTGCCGTCGCGGTAGAGGGTGTACCCGGTCGCCCCCGACACCGCGTTCCAGGCCAGGGTCACCGACGAGGACGTCGTACCGGAGACGCTGAGGCCGCCCGGTGTGCCCGGGACCGTCGGCTCCGGGTCACCGCCGCCGCCCCCGTCGGGACCGAACACCGACAGGTCGTCCACGTGGTAGGCGGCCTGGCCGTACCAGCCGTGGGTGTAGACCGTCACCGACGTGGTGGAGGAACCGGTGGTGAAGCTCGTCGACAGCTGCTTCCAGCTGCCGGAGTCCGGGGTCCAGGTGGACACGTCCGTCGTACCGGTGCCGGTCACGCCCAGGTAGGCGTACCCGCCCCGCACCCAGCCGCTCAGCCTGTACGTGGAAGCGGGCTTCACCGCGACCGTCTGGGTGCAGCGGGCGTTGTCCTGCCCGGCGGGCGTGGCCTTGAGCGCGGCCGTACCGCCGTGCACCGGGGAGGAGACGGTCGCGCCGCTGTTCGCCGAGCAGGTCCAGTTGCTCAGACCCGCCTCGAAGCCGGCGTTCTTGGCGTTGTTGACGTCCGCCGCGGAGGCCTGGCCCGCGCCGGCGAGGGGAAGGGCGAGGGCGAGGGCGGAGACGAAGGCTCCGGCCCAGAGACGTCTGCGGCGAACGGGCGTTCCTGGTGCGCGGTTCATGGGGGCCTCCGGTGGGGGAGAAGGGTGGGGGAGGAGGGAACGACGGTGGCCATCGCGTGCAGCACAAGGTGGTCCAGACCAATCCCGTTGTCAATAGGTCCAGACCAAAATCGACCAGTGAGCCACCCCCGGGTCATCGCCCGGCGTCAAGGCGGTGCGCAGGATCCACACCTACGGGGCCCGGTCGAGACCGGCGAGATGCTCAACCTGTCCCGTTTTGAAGCACCTTGTGCATCGGCAGTTGCTGTTCGGCTACTCAAACGCTGTTCTCCGGTCACAGGCCCGCGGATACAGTGCTGGCGTAGTCACGCAGTGAAGTCGCCAGGGTGCATCGGAGTAACGCCCGGTGGGCCGAGGGGCCTGGGGAGAACGGGGAGCCGCGCGTGCCAACTGCCATCGCCGTGACCGGCGCCGACATGGCGCTGCCGGCCCAGGACGAACGAACCCTGCCCGCCGTCGTGCTGCGGGACATCGACACCCGCCCGCTCGAACAGGTCCTGTCCGAGCTGCAACTGCTCATCGAGCACCACGGGCACGTCATCGTGGTCTGCTCCCAGGCCGTCCCCGTCGCCGTCCGGCGACGCCTGCACACCCTGCGCTCCCTGCTGGAGAGCGACCGGATAGCCCTCTTCCACCCCGATCTGCCACCGCTCGGACTGGCCGTCCTGGCCCGCCAGTTACGGCAGCTCGCCTCCTGCGACCTCAGCCCCGGCGTCCTCGCCTCCGCCGGCCGGCTGCTGATCCACTACATCCACTCCGGGGCCCTGCTCGGCTCCGTCGCCCGCCTCGACCGCGTCCCCGTCGACCTGAAGCAGCACGCCAAGTCCTGGATGCCCGGCAGCCAGTTCGCCGTACTTGCCCACCCGCAGCCGCAACTCGTCCGCCTCGGCCCCGAGACCTCGCTCGACGGCCCCGAGTTCGGTACCTGGATGCTCGTCGCCAAGGGCCAGCTCCAGTCCGACTGGGTCACCACCACCCTGGCCCCGTCCTGGAAGGTCCAGGGACTGCGCGAGACACCACTGCCCGCCGAGTCCCCCGGCTGGTGGGGGACCGGCAGGATCGTCGAGTTCTGCACCTACCTGCCCGACCTGTCCGTCCTGTACCAGCTGGTCACCTCCGTACGACGCGGCAGCTGCCACTGGTGCGGCATCGACGTCATCGGCGACCGGTGCGTGTTCTGTTCCGCAGTACCGCCAGCCCCCGAGGGCACGCCGGCCCTCACCCGGGGCACCTGACCCCGTCCGGCCACCGCACGACCCCGTTCACCCACCGCACGACCCCGCCCGATTCCGCTCGACCGATATCTCCGATGAGGTTGCACGGTTCATGAACTCCCGTCAGCGCCGCGGCGTGATACTCCTCCTTCTGTCGGTCCTGTGCGCCCTCGGCGCGTTCGCCGGCGTGCTCTCCGTCATCAGCGACGTGGAGTCCAAGGTCGGCCCCGAGGTCACCGCGTACCGGCTGAAGACGAACGTGGCGCCCTACACCCCCCTCGGCACGGGCCAGTTCGAGAAGATCGAGATGCCCGAGCGCTGGCTGTCGAAGAACGCCGTCACCGACCTGGACGAGATCCGGGGCAAGATCGCCGTGACCGACCTGCAGGAGGGCTCCCTGCTGCAGAGCGACATGATCGTGGACCAGCCCGCCCTGCAGCCGGGACAGCAGGAGGTCGCCATCATGATCGACGCGGCGACCGGCGTCGCCGGCAAGATCACACCGGGCTCCTCGGTCAACGTCTACGCCACCTTCGAGGGCGAGCGCGAGGGCGACCCCGACCAGTCCAGGGTCATCGTGACCAACGCCAAGGTCCTCGACGTCGGCAAGCTCACCGCCCTCCAGCCCGACGAGAACGACCGCGGCCGGGAGCCCACCGACGCCGTCCCGATCACCTTCGCGCTGTCCGCCATCGACGCCCAGCGCATCACCTACGCCGAGTCGTTCGCCCAGCGGGTCCGCCTCGCGCTGGTCGCACCCGGAACCGACAGCACCGTCCCGGAGCAGGACCGGACGTACGAACTCGCGAAGGACAAGTGAGAGGCCCGCATGCCCACGAGGATCCTCCCGGCAGTCGGCGACGCGGACGCGGTCCGGTCCCTCACCACACTGCTCAGCCAGCTCCCGGACGCCGAACCGGTCGCCCCGGTGGCCGACTCCACCCAGCTCGTCGACACCCTCGCCCGCCTGGCCGCCGAGTCCGTCGACGAGCTGCCCGAGGTCGTGGTCGTGCACGAGCGGATCGGCCCCGTCCCCGCCCTGGAGCTGATCCGCGAAGTCGCCCTGCGCTTCCCCGCCGTCGGCGTCATCCTCGTCACCTCCGACGCGAGCCCCGGCCTCTTCCAGGCCGCCATGGACTACGGCGCCCGCGGCCTGGCCGCCCTCCCGCTCAGCTACGAGGAACTCGCCAGCCGCGTCCAGGCCGTCGCCCAGTGGTCAGCCGGAGTACGACGCCATCTCGGCTCCGGCGGCGACGTGTTCACCGGCGTCGGCGGCACCGTCGTCACCGTCAGCGGGGCGAAGGGCGGCGTCGGCGCGACCCTGACCGCCGTCCAGCTCGCCCTCGCCGCCCAGGCCTCCGGCCGCACCACCGCCCTCGTCGACATGGACCTCCAGACCGGCGACGTCGCCGCCTACCTGGACGTCCAGTTCCGCCGTTCCGTCGTCGACCTCGCCGCCATCAACGACATCTCCCCGCGCGTCCTCGCCGACGCCGTCTTCCGCCACGACACCGGCCTCGCCCTGCTCCTCGCCCCCGGCGAGGGCGAACGCGGCGAGGACGTCACCGACCGCGCCGCCCGCCAGATCGTCAGCGCGCTGCGCTCCCGCTACGAGGTCGTCGTCATCGACTGCGGCGCCCAGCTCGGCGGCGCCGGCGCGGCGGCCGTGGAGATGGCCGACACCGCCCTGCTGGTCACCACCCCCGACGTGATCGCCGTACGGGGCGCCAAGCGGGCGGTGCGGATGTGGGACCGGCTGCAGATCCGCAAGGCCGAGGAGACCACCGTGGTCGTCAACCGCCACACCCGGTCCACGGAGATCCAGCCCCCGCTCATCCGGAAGATCACCGGCACCGCCGTCGCGGCCACCGCGATCCCCGCCCACTTCAAGGAACTCCAGGCCGTCGTGGACGCCGGCCGCGTCCACGAACTGGAGAACAAGAGCGCCGTGAAGCAGGCCCTGTGGGGCCTGGCCGGCGAACTCGGCCTGGTCAAGGCCGCCGAGGGCGACCGGCGCACGGGCCGGCCGCGCGGCGACCGGGGATCGGTGAGCTTCCGGCGGCGCAGGGACTCGGGGGGATGAGGCGATGAGGAGGACGGCGTCACGGCGACCGGACGACCGGGGCCAGGTGACCATCGAGTTCCTCGGCATGACCCCCACGATCCTCGTGACACTGGTGGTGCTGTGGCAGCTCGTCCTGGTGGGGTACGCGTTCACGCTCGCGGGGAATGCTGCGGACGAGGCCGTACGGGCGGGCACGGCGGCGGCACCCGGCGCACGCCAGGGCGCCTGCCGACAGGCCGGACTGGACAAGCTGTCGGGAGCGTGGGCGGAGGGAGCGACCGTGAACTGCACGACCGCGGGCGGCTTCGTCACCGCCGACGTGAAGCTGAGCGTCCCCCTCCTCTTCCCCGGCGTCATCTCCCTGCCCCTCGACGTGGAGGGACACGCGGGCGCGGTCGAGGAGGAGACGGACTGACATGCCGTACACGCCGTACGCACCCCGACCCCGGCCTCGACTCCGACCCCGGCTCCGGCCCCGCGACCGCGGCCAGGTCGCCATCGAATACCTCGGCTTCCTCCCGATCCTGCTCGTCGTCGCCATGGCCGCCGTACAGCTCGGCCTGGTCGCCTACACCGCCCAGCAGGCCGGCACGGCGGCCCGCGCGGGGGCCCGCAGCGCCTCGCTGGACCAGGCGTACGGCTACGCCTGCACCGCCGCCGTCAGCGACTGGCTCGCCGACGGCACCTCCTGCGAGGGCTCTTCCGGCGGCGACGAGATCACCGTCACCGCCACGGTCGACATCCCGTCGATCGTGCCGGGCTGGGACTTCGGCCCCGCCCGCAAGTCCGCCACGATGCCGCGAGACCACTGAGGAGCGAGCGACCCATGAGCCTGCGGGCACGCATCAACTCCCCCGAGGAGACGGCCGGACGGGGCGAGGACGGCCACCTGGTCGCCTCCTACCGCGCCAAGCTCCTTGAGGAGATCGACCTCGCGGAGATGAGTTCGCTGGCGGCGGCCGAGCGCCGGGCCCGGCTGGAACGCGTCCTCGGTCACATCATCAGCCGCGAGGGCCCGGTCCTGTCGACCGTCGAGCGCTCCCAGCTGATCCGCCGGGTCGTCGACGAGGCACTGGGCCTCGGCATCCTGGAACCCCTCCTGGAGGACGCGTCCATCACCGAGATCATGGTGAACGGCCCCGACGCGATCTTCGTCGAGCGCGGCGGCCGCGTCGAACAGCTCCCGCTCCGCTTCGCCTCCAACGACCAGCTGATGCAGACGATCGAACGCATCGTCTCCACCGTCAACCGCCGCGTCGACGAGTCGAACCCCATGGTCGACGCCCGCCTCCCCTCCGGCGAGCGCGTCAACGTCATCATCCCGCCGCTCTCCCTGACCGGCGCCACCCTCACCATCCGCCGCTTCCCCCGCTCCTTCACCCTCCAGGAGCTGATCGGCCTCGGTTCGCTGGACGACCACATGCTGTACCTGCTGGCCGGCCTGGTGCAGGCCCGCTTCAACGTCATCGTGTCCGGCGCCACGGGCACCGGTAAGACGACCCTCCTGAACGCCCTCTCCGGCCTGATCCCCGAGCGCGAACGCATCATCACCATCGAGGACTCCGCCGAACTCCAGCTCCAGCAGCCGCACGTCATCCGCCTGGAGTCCCGCCCGCCGAACGTCGAGGGCAAGGGACAGGTCACCATCCGCGACCTCGTCCGCAACTCCCTGCGCATGCGCCCCGACCGCATCGTCGTCGGTGAGGTCCGCGGCGGCGAGTCCCTGGACATGCTCCAGGCCATGTCCACGGGCCACGACGGCTCCCTCGCGACGGTCCACGCCAACAGCGCCGAGGACGCCCTGATGCGCCTCCAGACCCTCGCCTCCATGTCCGACGTCGAGATCCCCTTCGTGGCGCTCCACGACCAGATCAACAGCGCCGTCGACGTCATCGTCCAGCTCACCCGCTTCGCCGACGGCGCCCGCCGCATCACCGAGGTCGCCCTGCTGGAGAGCCACGCCTCGGAGCCGTACCGGCTGACCACGGTCGCCCGCTTCCAGGCGCGGCCCATGACCGCCGACGGCCGCGTCCACGGCGCCTACGAGCACCACCCCCTCCCGCGCCGCACCGCCGACCGCCTCTACATGGCGAGCCAGCCCGTCCCCCAGGCGTTCGGCATCGCCCAGTCCTACGACCAGCTCGCCACCCGAGAAGCCAGGTAGGAACCGTCCCCATGGATCTGCAGAACCTGATCACGCTGACCACCGGCATCGCGCTGCTGACCTGCGTCCTCGCGGTCGTCGGCGTGCACGCGTACGCCACCGGCAGGGCACAGCGGCAGGCACTGGTGGACCGGCTGTCGGCCACCGGCCAGATCCCCCTCACCGGCCGCCGGCGCCACTTCCCGACCCTGGACCGCCGCCTGCGCCGCACCGGGCTCGGCAAGAAGCTCGAACTGCGCCTGGCGGCCACCGGCCTGGACGTCACCCCCGGCGAGTTCTTCGTCTACATGCTCGCCACGGTCGCCGGCCTGTGGCTCGTCGGCCAGGCGACCCTCGCCCCCTTCTTCGGCCCGATCGCCGGCCTGCTCGGCATCGGGGTGGCGCTGCAGTTCCTCAACTGGCAGCGGCAGAAACGCATCGAGAAGTTCATCAACCAGCTCCCGGAACTGGCCCGCATCCTCGCCAACGCCACCCAGGCCGGCCTGGCCCTCCGTACGGCCGTCGGCATGGCGGCGGAGGAGCTGGAGGCCCCGGCGGGCGAGGAACTGGCCAAGGTGGCCAACCAGTTGGCGGTGGGCGCGTCGATGGACGACGCCCTCGGCGAACTCGCCGACCGCCTCCCGTCCCGCGAACTGGTCGTCCTGGTCACCACCCTTGTGCTGTCCAACCGGGCGGGCGGCCAGGTGGTGAGCGCCCTGCGGAACCTGACGGAGACGCTGGAGGAGAGAAAGGAGACCCGGCGAGAGGTCCGCACCCAGCTCTCCCAGGTCAGCATGACGTCGTACGCCGTGCCCGTGCTCGGCGTCGGCTCGCTGTTCCTGATGAACGGCGTGAAGGACGGCGCCCTGGAGCGCATGACCGGCTCCCCGGCCGGCCAGCTCGCGGTGATCATCGCGTTCGGCCTGTACGCCGTCGGCTTCGTCCTCATCCGCCGCCTGTCCCGCATCGACGTCTGAACGGCGAGGAGGACCGACCGACATGGCACTTCTCCTGGCCCTCCTGATGGGCCTCGCCGTCTACGGCGTCTTCGCCGGCCTCCGCATGTACCGGGCGGAGGTGAAACTCCCCAGCGACCTGGCCCTCGCCCTGGAGGTCGGCGCCACCCGCACGGGTGCGGTCGACTCCCTCGTCGACCGCCTGGGCATGCGCTACGCCCCCGCCGTGCTGCGCGTCATGGGCCCCAAGCAGGTCGCCAGGTACCGCCACAAGATCGACCTGGCGGGCAATCCCGGCGGCCTCACCATCGACCGCTACGCCGCCCGCCGCGCGGTGTACGGGGCGCTCGGCGGGGTGGGCTTCCTGGTCTTCCTCCTGCGCGGCCAGCTCTTCATGGCCCTGCTGCTCCTGGCCTTCGGGGCGTTCTGGACGGAGGTCGGCATCTGGTCGGCGATCCGCATCCGCAAGGACGTCATCGAGCGGACGCTGCCGGACTTCCTGGACGTGCTGGCGGTGGTGGTGAGCGCGGGCCTGGGCTTCCGGCAGGCCCTGGACCGGGTGTCGTCGAAGTACGAGGGCCCGTGGGCGGACGAGCTGCGCATCACGCTCCGCCAGATGGACCTGGGCATGAGCCGCCGCCAGGCCTTCGCGGAACTGCGCCGCCGCAACGACTCCGAACAGGTCGCGATGTTCGTCACGGCGTTGCAGCAGGGCGAGGAGCTGGGCGCGCCGATCGTCGACACGCTGGTGTCCCTGGCCAAGGACATGCGCCGCACGGACGCGCAGAACGCCCGCCGCAAGGCGGCCCGCGCGGTCCCGAAGGCCACCATGATGATCACCACGTTCATGGTCCCGGCCACGATGATCCTCCTCGGCGCCGGCCTGATCCTCGGCTCCGGCATCGACTTCGGCACGGTCACGGGCGAGTAGGGCAGGGGGCGATGACGACGACCAGGGAACGCACGAGGCTGTTCCGCCGCGCGGCCGGACCGTCGGGCATCACCACCCCACCGGCAGGACAGGCGCAGACGCACGGAGCGGCAGCCGCCGACGGCGCTCAGCTCCCACAGGGGCCACCCGCACCCGACGACGAGACCCGCACGGGTGGGAACCCGGATCCGGCCGAAGGCCGGACGCACCCCTCACAACCCGCACCGGCACCGGACGTCCAAATCCAGGTCAACGCCCTCCAGGCTCTCTGCCGGCAGGCATTCGGCTTCCGCCTCGCGATGATCGCGCTGGCGGCCCCCTCCGCCCTCCTCAACGCGGCCCCGGGCTGGAGCACCCGCCTGGTCGGCATAGCGGTAGTAGCCACCTTCATGGCCTCCTACGTCCTCTTCAGGGACTGGGAACGCTTCGGCCCCCTCCTCCTCCGCCACCCCACCCTCCTCGCGGCGGACACCCTCTTCGGAGCCCTGCTCCTCATCTCGGCGGGCCCCGACACCACCCTCGCCTACGTCAGCGTCTGCACCCCCCTCCTGGCGGGCCTGATCTACGGCTGGCGCGGCGCGGCGGTCTTCGCCTCCCTCCAGGGCCTGATCCTCCTCCTCGTCCACGCGGCCCTGGACAACCCCCGGACGGACCCGGCGGAGACACTCCTCCTCCCCGGATTCTGCGTGATCGCGGGTGCGGTCGGCTCCAGCCTCCGCAACCTCATGCTCCGCCTGGGCACGGCAACCCAGGCCCTGACCACGGTCCAGGCCCGCCTGGCCGTCACGGAAGCGGTCAGCGCCGAACGCGCCCGCCTCGCCCGCGACATGCACGACTCGGTGGCCAAGACCCTCCACGGAGTGGCCCTGGCGGCAGACGGCCTGGCCGGCACGGCGGGCGCCCCGCACCTGGACCCCGCCCTGGTGAAACGACAGGCGGAACTGGTGGCCCGCTCGGCCCGCAGAGCCGCCGCCGAATCCCGCGAACTCCTGGCCGACCTGCGCAGGGAGGCAGACCCCGGCCAGGGCACGGACGTCCTGGTGGAACTGGCCGCCCGCACCCGCGACTTCTCCGCCCGCACCGGCGTCCCCGCGACCTACCACCCCACCGGCGAGCACGCGGTCCCGCCCGTCCCGCCCGCCGTGGCCCGCCAACTCCTCACCATCGCCTCGGAGGCCATGGAGAACGCCCACCGCCACGCGAAGCCGACCAGGGTCGACGTCCGCGCCGGCGTCCACGGCGACCTCCTCCACATCAGCGTGTACGACGACGGCACCGGCCTCCCGCCCGGCACCGACCTCGAACAACTGCGCCGCGCCGGCCACTTCGGCCTCGTCGGCATGGTCGAGCGGGCGGCCTCGGTCGGCGCCCGCATCCGTATGGGCCGGGGCGCACACCCACAAGGCACCGAAGTCCGCCTGGAACTCCCGCTGGCGGCCGTGACGACTCCCACGGAGGCCACCCCATGACGACACCACCGAACCCCTTTGCGAACGTCCCGCCCCCGGCCCCCCTCCGGGTGGTCGTGGCCGACGACAACCCGGTGGTCCGCGCCGGCCTGACCGCCCTCCTCACCGGTCGCGAGGACATCACGGTGGTGGCGGAGGCGGCCGACGGCCGGGCGGCCTGCGAGGTGGCCCGCACGCACCGCCCCGACGTGGTCCTCCTGGACGTCCGCATGCCCGGCGTGGACGGCATCTCGGCGCTCCCGTACCTGGTGCGGATCGCTCCTGTGGTGATGCTGACGTACAGCAGGGAGGCGGAGATCGTCCAGGAGGCCCTGCGCAGGGGAGCGGGCGGCTACCTGGTCCACGGCGAGTTCACGGCGGACCAGTTGGTGGCGGCGATCCGCGACGTCAGGGAGGGCAGGCCGCACTTCACCCCCACAGCGGCCGGAGCGTTGCTCTCGCAACTCCGCCAGGACCCGCGACCACCCAGGGCGCTACCGGAAGGGCTGGGGACTACACCCACAACTCGCCCCGCCGCAAACGGACTCGGCCTGCCCCACATCACGCCCGCGTCTACTTCTGCGGAAAACCTTTCGCAACTGCAACCAGATATGGCACGATCGTCGTCTGGGTGGACAGGCGGCCGTCCGGCCGCTCCCGACAGGTCGAGGTACCGACTCAGCACGAGGGAGGCGGAGATCATGGAACTCATCGCATCCGGCATGACCAACCAGCAGATCGCCGCCACGTGCTTCATCAGCGAGAAGACGGTCAAGAACCACATCAACCGCATCTTCGCGAAGCTCCACAGCACGAACCGTTCCGAGGCCACGGCGAAGTGGCTCGGCACGGCACCGGGTCCGGGCCGAGGGGTGGGGTGACCTCCGGTGACGGCAAGGGGAGCGAGGAACTGGGCCCGCGCCTGGGCCCGGGATTGGGCCCTGGGACCCTCTGACGGAAGGGGTGCCCGACCGTACGGTGCGGATGCCGAAAGCGGCCCCGCGAAGCGGGCCGCTACCGCGTCAGCCGGAGGGGAACCCCATGAGCGACCTGATGATGAAGACCGCCGTCGCGACCAAGGTCCGCGTCAACGGCTGGAAGAACACGACGGTCGAGGCCCTGCGGCGCCGCAACGCCGACAAGGGCCAGACCGCGGTCGAGTACCTGGGCATCATCGCGGTGGTGGTGCTGATCGTGCTGGCGATCACCGGCACCAGCATCGGCCAGACCATTCTCGGCAAGATCAACGCGCAGATCGCCAAGGTGGCTCCTTGACGCGGTTCCACCGCTACGGCGACGCAGGGCAGGCCTTCCCCATCTACATCACGGTGGTGGGGGGCCTGCTCTTTCTCGCGTTCGCGTACTTCGCGGTCGGCCAGGCCGCGGCGAATCGGAACGGCGCGCAGACCGCTGCCGATGCGGCGGCACTCGCGGCGGCACAGGAAACTCGGGACGCACTCGCGGACCGGTGGGTTCAGGACTTGCTCGACCCGGCAAAGTGGCAGGCCATCTTCGACGGCGATGTCGACGGCATTGGTCTCACCTGCGGGCGCGCGCACGAGCTTGCCGCGCTGAACGACGCCGACGTGGTCGGATGCGATCCGGAGGGCCTCCTCGGCTACAAGGTCGAGGTCGAGACCAACAGGACCGTTGGAGACTCCATCGTCCCCGGCACGGAGAATCGTCGCTCCAACGCGACCGCCATCGCTGTGATCGAACCCCGCTGCACTTTCCCGCTCCCGTCCGAGGACGCTGGAGAGGATGTGCTGCCGCTGCTCACCTGCGAGGGCGAGGAATGGGAGCTGGACCCGAAGGGGCCCGTCGAACTCCTTCCCGAGCCCGAGGACCTGTTCGACGTCCACCTGGCCGACTGACAAGCGAACGACGAGTGATGAAGGAAGCAGAGAGATGAGCATTCGGATCACCGCGCAGGCCCGCAGGGGGGTGGTCGCGTTGACCATTGCGGCCGGGCTGGCCATGGGCGCCGTGGGCTGTGGCGGTGGAGGCGACGACGACAAGCCGAGTCCTTCGGCGTCGGCCTCCAAGGACAGTGGTTCCGACCCGAGTGCCCAGGAGGGGCAGGCGGAGGCGCCTCTGGCCGAGCTCAAAGGCACAGACGGGCTGCTCCTGCAGATCACCTCTGCCGTACGGGATTCCGGCGGCTTCGTCACCGTGAGCGGGAATCTCAAGAACGACGGCGCGGAATCAGTGGCCGTCCCGCCCCAGGCGAGCGGTGACGAGACCGAGGTCGTCAAGCACGGTCCGTCGCTCGGCGGTGCCACCCTCGTGGACTCGAAGGGAAAGAAACGCTATTACGTGCTGCGGGACACGGACGGCCGCCCGCTGACGACGACGGGTCTCACCACCCTCGACGCAGGTCAGGCCCTCCCCGTTTTCATGCAGTTCCCCGCCCCACCGGCCGACACGGCCGACGTGAGTATCCAGCTGCCGACGTTCACCAGCGGCACGATCAAGATCTCCGGGTGAGGCCGACCATGACGCGTACCCCAACCCGCCCGGCACCGCCCCGCCTCGCCCTGATCCTCTCGGTCGCCACGGTCATGGCAGCCACCCACCTGTACGGCGCGGTGGTGGCCCACGCGGACGACGGCCCCAGCGTTCCCCCAGGTACCGAGGCGTCCGCGTCCGCCCCCGTCGAAGTCGACCCGAACGACCCCGACCTCAAGCTCCCGGAGGGCGCCACCCTCACCGAGCCCAAGGTCCTGGACATCAAGCAGATCGTGGAGGACAAGAGCGGCGACGAGCGCCGCGAGGACACCAACTCCGACGTGACGTTCGCGCTCCAGGCCGAGGTGCTGTTCGGCAAGGACAGCGCGAAGCTCGGCGCGGAGGCGAAGGCCCGTATCGCCACGATCGCGGGCGAGATCAAGACGCAGAACGCGACGAAGGTCCGCGTCTTCGGCTTCACCGACAACCTGGGCTCGTCCGCCCACGGCGACGTCCTGTCCCGTCAGCGGGCCAACGCCGTACAGGCCGTCCTGGGCCAGGAGCTGAGCGACGCGAACCTCACCTACGAGGTGCGCGGCTACGGCGAGCAGTATCCGATCGCCGACAACTCCACGGAGGCCGGCCGCAAGAAGAACCGCAGGGTCGAGATCACGTTCCCGCGTACGGGGAGCTGAGCCGGAACCGCAGGCACACCAGCGGCGTGTCCTCGTCCACCGGAGCGCCGATGCCTTCCCAGAAGCGTCTGTGTCCGGTCCGCCACTCGTCCAGCGACCGGTCGCCCTCTCCTTCGGCGGCGGCGTGTTCCCACGTGACACCGCCGAAGGGAGTCAGCTCGACGTCGGTGATCTCGATCGTGGCGACGCAGTCTCCGTCGTTCCCGAGAAGAGCCAGGCGCTCACCCTCGAACTCCAGGCCCTCCGTCTCCTCGACGTACTCGGCCAGCAGCCCGGTGGTGGCGGTTTTCCTTCCGGCCAGGACGAGAGCGTTGAGCCGCTCCCGCATCTCACCGATGGTGCCGAGCTCCAGGGCACGCATGCCGTTCACCCGTGGCCACACGGTTCCACTTCCCTTCCGGCGCCTGTCTCCGCACCGATCGTCCCGCAGCTTCTAGAGCAGGTGGTCGGCCTTGCCCGCTTTGATCTCCAGGATGAGGGTGCGCAGGGCCTCTCTGCTGTCGGTGAGCGGGGTGTCTTCCTGCCCGGCGACGGCGATGTAGGCGTTGCCGTCGTGGTCGGTGCCTATGCGGAAGCAGTTGTTGCCTTCCGCGCAGAACGGTTCTTCCCAGTTGATGTCGGTCATGATGCCGCTCCTCAGAGTTGGTGTGCGAGAGACAGGATGAAGTCCCGGGAGGCTCGCTGGTCAAGTGACTTGCCGTGCCACCAATCCATGTGTGCAAGGTACTTCGTGAGCTGAGCCTCGGCGTGAGTGAACTCTCCGCCATGTGCCGAGTCCAGTTGCACCGTGTCCAGTTGAGACACACGGCCGTGTGCGTACAAAACTGCGTGACCGGCTCCTGGGAACGCGCCGACCTCAACTGGGAGGACGCGCAAGTCGATGTTCTCCCGCTCGGACATCTCGCACAGATGCTCAAGCTGCTCCCGTGCGTTCCGACGACCACCGAATTGCATGCGCAGGGCGCACTCGTGCACGTAGGCCATGTACTCGACAGCGTCTTCTCGCTCAAGCACCTTCTGCCGTTGCATGCGTAGCGCCACCCGAAGTTCGATCTCCGACTTCGGCAGTGGGGGCAACGCCGAGTCGAAGACGGCGCGTGCGTAGCCGCTCAGCTGTAGCAGGCCAGGAATGTGCACCGTTTGCAGGCTGCGCAAGCGTGTTGAGAACCATTCCAGCTCAGCGACGTCCAGCAGCCCGGCGGGCAGCGCACCCCGGTACTGCTCCCACCAGCCGCGCTTCCTGTTCTCCGCCATGGCCGTCAGTTCGTCGATGTAGCTGATGTCGGTGCAGGCGTAGTTGCAGGCAAGGGTGCGAATCTTCTCGGCTGAAAGGGGGCGGATGCCCGACTCCATATTGGACAGCCTGGTCCGGTCGATGTTCAGCAGTCCGGCCGCGTACTCCGTGGTGACGCCCGCAGCCAGCCGCATCTTGCGCATCTCTGCGCCAAGCCGCTTCTGCCGCTCCGTTGGCGTGCTTCTCGTCCCCATGCCGCTCCCTTCCCCTCGTTGTGCTCCCTCAGTCTGCCGGTGGGTGGTGTTCCGGGTCCAACTCGAAAGGGGGTAAGTATTGGAATTGAATGGACATTACCCCTCTGGGGATTCTACCGTCAGCGACAGATCGACTACGACCCGTACCGTCCCGGAACGGCATCACGCGAGCCCGCCCGCACTCTCCTGCCCTGGGAGGGGTGTGCTCGCGCCCAGGGAGACGAGCCACCGGGCGGAGTCACAAACAACCCGCTGCCGTCAGGAGTTGCCCATGCCCGCGACCGCCGACCTCTGCCCGATCGCCGCCCCCGCCGACCTGCCGCCGCCCCGCCGGCCCCCGACGCCCTCTCCTGCGGCTTCACGCTGCCCGCTGCCCCGCAGAGCCCCGCGATCGCACGCGCCGCGGCCCGGACGATCCTGCGGGCCCACGGCCTGGAGGACATGACGGACGCGGCGGTCCAGGCGCTGGGCGAACTCACCGCCTGCGCCTACCGTCTGGCCCCCACCACGGAGTTGTACGTCTCACTCCGCTACCGCGACAACGCCCTCCGCGTCACCCTCTACGACGCCCACCCCCGCCACACGCACCCCCGCCTCGCCACTGCCTGCGACACCCGCCGCCGAGCCGCGCTCCGCGTCCTGGCCTGCGTGGTGAGAGCCTGCGCCGGCGACTGGGGCTTCGGCGACGCGAGGGAACCGGGCGGAGGAACCCGCATGTGGGCGGTCCTGCCCAGGGAAGGCGCACGCACGTACACGGAGGCGGCGGCGCCCTAAAGGTCCACTTCCACTTCCACCTGGGACCCGGCCCGAAGCCCCCACCCCTCCATCGCCCCGGCCTCGGCTTCCAGCACATGCCGTGCCCGGAGCCGGGGCAGGCCGAGCCGCCCCGGCGGCATGGTGCGGACGGCGATGACCCGGAGCCGCCGGTCGAGATAGGCGACGTCGATGGGCATGCGCATACGGAAGGTGTGCACGCTGTTGGCGGGGGAGAGCAGCAGAGCCCCGTCCAGGGAGTCCCGCCCCAGCAACCCTCTGGTACGGGCCCGATAGGAGGTGGCTGTCTCCAGCGGAACACGTACCGGCGCCCTCTCGCCGTTCCCTCGTACGGTCAGCTCCCCACACCCGTCCCGCCAGCGCCCCATCCTCGACTGACCCCCTCCACCACCGACCGGTCACGACGTCCACACCGAACGTATCCCCAGGGCGCCCCAAGGGCGCATGACCCCTCCACTCTGCGAAAAGAGTGAGCATCCGGCGGGCGAATGCCACTTACGCACTCAAATGAGCAGAACGTGAACACTGGAGGCGGAGATGCTCCCGCTTTTCCAAAACCTTGCACCACGCCTCCGCCGACCCGACGTATCCGAAGCAGTTCAGACGTCATGGTGGACGTATCTGTCCGCAGCTCCCCGTACAGCTCCTTACTTCGCGGCCCGACCCAGGTGTTGCCCTTGCTGGACCCCGCCGACGTCGTACTGGAACGCCGTGACGAGGACAACCTCGTACTGATGGGGGAAGAGCGGTTCGAAGCGCCCCTCAGCGGCACGCGCCTGGCCGCACGGCCGCTGGCCGTCCTGGCCGACCCGCACCGGCCGCCGGCCGAGGAGGTCCTGGCCGAAGAGCTGCCGTGGTCGCACTGCCTGCCCGAGCACGAGCGGCACACCTGTGTACACGGACTGCTGGCGGGCGCCGACACGGGTCTCCTGCTGCCGTTCGCACACAGTCTCGCCTCCTGGCGTTCCACCCGAGGCGTGGTCCGACCCGCAGATGGCGAGCGAGCTCCAGGGCCCGCCCCCCGGGGGACGGGCCGGAACTCTCCCGGCCGACGGAAACGTCCTCGTGACGGATCGCGCGACACCCCCGACCGTCCGCTCCGAACGTGTCTCCGCACGCCCCCGAAATCAGTGCTTGCGGAGCTGCGCCGCCAGCGCGGCCAGTGTCTGGGCCGTCTCGGACAGGCTCGCGACGGCGGCCTGCAGCTCCGAGGCGACCAGGGGAGCCGTGGGAAGGGCGGCGGACGTGACGGCGACCGGCGTGCCGCGGTAGCCGATGGGGCCCTCGTTCCAGCGCTGGTAGTAGCCGGTGAACGCCTGCCCGGTGGGGGCCTCCGCGAACCGGACCTGGGCGAGCTGGACCTCACTCCCGCCCGCGTTGCGGGTGATGTCGAGACGGTAGTGGCGGTAGGCCCGGGCGGTGGAGCGGAGGTGGAACTCGCGGGTCTGGAACCGCTCGGTGAACTTCTCACCGCTGCGCGTGTCCAGCGGCGTCCACGTGTGGCCGTCGTGCGAGCCGAGGAGCGTCCAGTCACGGGGGTCGCGCTCGGCGAAGTCGTTCGCCGACGTCAGGGAGTACGAGGTGACGGCGGTGGGGCGGGCGAGGGTGAAGTCGAGGTGGGCGGTCTCCTCGAACGTCAGCCACTTGCTGCGCTGGTCCTCGAGGAGGTTGTCGGCCCCCTCGCCCCCGTCGTCGAACTCGTCGCTCGCCTCGACACCGGTCACCTCGACCTCGGAGGCGGCGGCGTGCAGCACGGCCACGCCGGAGTTCCCCCGCTGGTCGCGCCAGGTCACCCGCTCGACGGGCGCCCCGCCGTCGTCGACCAGCAGCCGCAGTTCGTGCGAGGTGTGCCAGCGACCGCCCCACCCCTCCTCCGTGTGGAAGCGGTGCAGGGGGGACGCCGAGAGGTTCTCGGTCTCGTCCGAGAACGGCCGGCGGTCGGTGAGCCGCCCCCGGTACTCGTACGTCGTACCGTCCGCGGCGCGGTACACGCCATGGAAGTCGGACATGTTGGACTGGAAGCTGATGGCGGACTCGGCGCCGTCCTCACCGCGCCAGCCGAGCTGGGCGGGCAGGGAGTGCTCGTCCCGGTCGATGTGGAAGAGCAGCCGCGGTGCCGCCCGCCAGGGGGCGGAGGCGGCGTGGGCGGGGCGGAGCTCCGTATGGTAGGCGAAGACCGAGTCGCGGGCGGCCTCGGCGACCCGCGCACGCTCGGAGCGGCCACGCTCCCAGACGGGGTCCAGGGTGATCCGGTACAGCCAGAGCATGCTGCCGGCCTTGGCCGAGGAGCGTATCTCCAGGGTGTTGGTGCCGGGCTTCAGCAGGCGCCCGGGCACCGCGAAAACGTTGTCCTGCGGAAGGTCGCCGCCACCGGGCACGGTGAGGTCCTCGGCCAGCACCTCACCCTGGACCAGTACGTCCATCGGCGCGTACCCGAGGTCGGAGCCGAGCTTGGAGACGAGGGCCGTGACGGTGAGCGTCGCCTGGGGGACGTCCTCCGGGTCCTCCACCTCGAAGTCCAGCGTCACGCTCCCGCCCGCGCTCAACGCCACGTGCGACCCGGCGAACCGGGCCCCGTGAAGCCTGACGTCGGAGTTCGCCAGCAGGGTCGGATCGACGGAAAAGTCGGCGTAGGTGGCCTCAAAGCCCATGAGTACTCCAGGTTATGACGAAACGTCAGTCGACGTCGCCACGCGGTGGTGACGGTGATCCAGGACCCTAGTGGGCCGGACTGACAACGACGGCGGCCCGGGCGGTGGTGCTTCGACATGCACGGGTGAACAGAACAGGATCAGCGGACACAGACTCATGCGAGCTCCTACGTTCACGCAGGTGACCACACCCTTCGTGATCGAACTGGAGCCTGAAGTGAGGCTGTGGCTCGAAACGCTGACTCCTCGGCGTTACAGGCGGGTCAGAGGAGAAGGCTGAGCTGCTTGCCTCGGTGCCCACCACGCTGGACGAGCCGCACTCGCGTGGCCTTGGAGAGGGCGTACGCGAGCTGCGGTTCGTTTTGGACGGGAATGCCGTTCGGGTGAGCTACTGGTTGGCCACTGACCGGAGGATCGTCCTGCTTACGGTCTTCAGGAAGACTCGGATGCGAGAAGAAGCAGAGGTCAAGCGCGCCAAGCAGGCCAAGCTGCTGTGCGAGGCGGAGCATGGCCCGGCGCACGAGGAGTTCACTCGCGACTTCCGGGAGGAACGATGAAGCACGCCCGATGGAAGCCGGCCAGGGAGCGGAAGGCGGCACAGGGCTGTACGGAGCCTCCCGAGGTGGTCGCCGAGCGTGAGCAGATTCGCCTGGCGCAGCACTTGGGTCAGCTTGTGTACGAACGACGGGTCGCCCTGGACCTGTCGCAGGCGGGGCTGGGTGAGCGCCTCGCCATGACTGCCGACGAGGTGGAAACGGTGGAACTGGGAGGAATGCTGCCCGTCACCGCTGACCTCCTCGTACGGTTGGCGGCAGCCCTGCGCGTTGAAGTGGACCTGCGTGTGATGACTGACGGGAGCAACACACTCGCCTTCGAAGACGCCGCGTAGGTCTGCTGTCATCTGTCCGCAAGGTTGAAAAGCGACCTTGGTTGGGCGCTGCTTTGGGCCCACGGGCCCATCCCCCCCGACAACCACCCCTCCCTGCCCTCGGCCCGTGCCGTGACTCGAACACGGTTGCGAACCGGGGGGCTTGAGGAGGGGCGGGGACGGCCTCGAACGGGGGAGGAACGGAGTCGGGGGTGGCCCGGGGCGCACCCGGGCACGACGGGGGAGGGCGGCGGGACATGCCCCGGCCCCTGTCCCGGGCCCTGCTGCTCGTGCACGCGCTGTTCGCGTGCACGGTGCTCGGCGGCCCGGGGCTGCTCCTCACGGCCATGTCGTTCGACGCGGTGAACGGCGCACTGCTCGCCCGGGTGGCGTACGCCGCCGCTCCCGGAGCCCTCGGCTGGTGGCCGGCCCGCCGCACCTGGCGAGGCGGAGCCGGCAGCTGGGCCGGGCTGATCGCCGCACTCGCAGGCGGAACTCCGCAGTTCCTCCTCCCCCTCTGGCGAAGCGCCCCCTCACGGGCGTGTACGGCCGCGAATGGAACGGGGCGGAGACACGGGCGGAGTCGCACCTGACCAACCTGACGGCTCACCCGGACACCCGCTGGGGCCCCACCACACGCTGACCATGCGCGCCCTCCTCCTCCGACGCGGATCCGGCAAACAGTTCCCCGAGCCCTTCCACACCCTCTCCACCAAGGCCTGCTACGGCGACCTGAAGTTCTGGGGCCCACTGCCACCGAACCGTTGGGCCGCCCTCTCCCTCAACCAGTCCGACGGCGACGCCCCTGATCCTCACGGCCCTGATCACCGGTCACCCGCTCACGGAACCACTGGAGCCCGCAAGTTGACCCCATCCACTCTGGTGCCTCGACTTGCGCACCCGATAGCTTTGGCTTCGCTGAAGCCAAGCCTCGCCCCACCGGGAGCCGACTGTGAACCGCCGCCCCACCCTGCTCGCAGCGCTCGCGCTGACCGCCACCGCGGCCCTGACGCTGTCCGCATGCGGAAGCGACGACGACACCAAGCCCAAGGACAACGACAAGATCGCGGGCGCAGACACCGGGGACAAGAAGTCCCCCTCACCAAGCGGGTCGGCCTCCGCCTCGGCAGACCGCCCGAAGATCGAGCTGCCGTCCGACCTCTCCTACGCCTTCGACTGGCCGAAGACGGGCGACGAGGAGAAGGACGCGGTCCTGGCGGACGGCGAGCAGTCCATCAAGGCTGTTGACCTGGCGATCGTCAACCAGGACGCACTGGACAAGGCGTACCTCTACTACTACGAGGGCGAGGCGGCGGCCCGGACGGAACAGTTCATCCAGAATTATGTGGACCATAAGGCTGGCCTTACGGGATCCTACCGCTTCTACGCTCCTGAAGTGGCCGTTGGTAAAGACGGCACTGCGTCCTTCAGTTACTGCGAGGACCAGGGCAAGGCGTATGTGAAATACCTGGAGAGCAACAAGGTCAAGAAGACTGAGGTCACCGCCAAGAGTTACGTGATCTATCACACATCGCTGAAGAAGAACAGCGACGGCGTATGGATGATTCAGAAGATCGTCTCGCAGAGTGGGAGTGCCAAGTGCCAGCCGTGACACGTTCTTTTTGGAGACTCGCCACTTTCGGCCTGATCGTGTCCCTTTTGGCTTTGCCTGGCATTGCTCATGCGGATGACAAGTTGGGCGACGAAACCCTGGGTGGAGAGCAGAGCGCCAAGACCGGCGACGATGGAACCGTCTCCGTCACCGTCGGCGGCGTCGTTTTCGACCGTTCGAAGAACGGCAGCGGCGACTCCGCGGGAGCGTTGACGTCGTCCACGTCGTGGAGCCCGCCCCCCTGCTGGTACGCCCCCAAGTACACCCCCGAGCAGCTGCAGAAGTACCTGGAACCGATCTGGGAAGCCGGCTCGACGGGCTACGAGTGGGACGCCAAGCAGCGGGAGAAGTACAACGCCGATGACGAGAAGAAGGGCTTCAACAAGGACAAGACCGGCGAAGGCTACTGGTGGGGCTCGTACGTCGACAAGAGCTACCCGCCGGGCTGGGACTCCTGCGACGAGGACTACTTCTGGGTGGACACGGGCGACGCGCCGCCCGCGAACATCGAGAACGCCATCACCCCTGAAATCCTCGCCGAACTCGCCTACGCGGAGATCCGCGTCCCGGGTACGGAGGTGACGCTGGCCCCCGCGGAGGCGACCAAGGTGAACCTCCCGACGTGGGCGTGGCTGGACGGCGCGGAGTTCAAGCCGGTCTCGGTCACTGCGTCCGTCCCGGCAATCGGCCTCCAGGCGACGGCCACGGCGGAGCCGGTCTCACTGGAAATCAAGGCGGGCACGCCGGACGCGGAGACCTACCCGTCCTCGGGCGTCTGCGAAATCAACGACGGCCGTATCGGCGAGCCGTACGCAAAGGGCAAGGCGGACGAGACGCCTCCCTGCGGGGTGAAGTACCTGCGCTCCTCGGGTGACGACACGTTCCCGCTCCAGGCGACAGTCACATGGGAGATCCATTGGACCGGCACCGGCGGCGCGGGCGGCGACCTCCCCAACGGCGAGTTCGGAGCGACGCAGGACGTCGTGGTCCAGGAAATCCAGGCCATCAACCGCTGACCCCAAGCTTCGTCCTACCAGGAGCCGACTGTGCACCGCCGCCTCACCCTGCTCGCAGCGCTCGCGCTGACCGCCACCGCGACCTTGACGCTGTCCGCCTGCGGAAGCGACGACGACAGCACCGCAGCCAAGGACAGCGACGAAGTTGCCGGAACTGGTGAAGCCGCAGAGAAGTCGGCCTCACCGAGTCCCAGTCCGTCGGAGGCCGACGGACGCCCGAAGATCACCTTCCCTTCCGGCGCGAAGAACGTCTTCGAGTATGAGAAGACAGGCAACGCAGCGAAGGACGCGGCCCTCGCGGACAGCACGCTGAGTGTCAACTCCGTCGATGAGGCGATCTTCGAGGGCAGCACGGACACCAAGGCACTCGGCTTCTACAACACCGAGTCGGCCCTGAGCGCCTCGATCACATATGCGCTCCGGTACATCAACAACAAGGACACGTGGGTCGGCGAGACTCGGTACTTCCGTTACAAGGTTCGCCTGTCCGGGGACGACGAGGCATACGTCACCTACTGCTCAGATGAGAGCAAGGCGTTCATCAAGGACAAGGTGACCGGAAAGGTCGAGAACACGCCGGCAACAGCGAACTCTTACGTCCTTTACAACACCAAGCTCGCGAAGAACGCCGACGGCGTCTGGCAGACCACCGACATCTCGTCAAACCGAGGGAACAAGGCGTGCCAGCCGTAGTGCGCTGAAGCCAAGCCTCGCCCTACCGGGAGCCGACTGTGAACCGCCGCTCCACCCTGCTCGCAGCGTTCGCGCTGACCGCCGCCGCGGCGTTGACGCTGTCCGCCTGCGGAAGCGACGAAAACAGCGCCGCCAAGAACAGCGACAAGGTCGCGGGCGCTGACACGGACGGTGAGAAGTCGGCCTCCCCGAGCCCCAGCGCTTCGGAGGCCAACGGACGTCCGAAGATCACCTTCCCTTCCGGCGCGAAGAGCGTCTTCGAGTACGAGAAGACAGGCAACACGGCGAAGGACGCAGCCCTCGCGGACAGCACGCTGAGTGTCAACTCCGTCGATGAGGCGATCCTTCAGGGCAGCACGGACACCAAGGCGCTCGGCTTCTACAATACGGACAAAGCTTTGAGCGCGTACATCACTTACGTGCGGAAGTACATCGACGATGGCGAGACGTGGGTCGGGAAGACCCGGTACTTCAACTACAAGGTGACGCTCTCTGGAGCCAAGAAAGCCTACGTCACCTACTGCTCCGACGAGAGCAGGTCCTACATCAAGAACAAGCAGACGAAGAAGGTCGACAGATCGCCGGCCACGGCTAACGCGTACGTGCTGTACAACACGAGTCTGACCCTGATGACCGACGGAATTTGGCGTACCACCGATGTCGTTTCGAACAGAGGAAGCGAGACGTGTCAGCCGTAGAGTCAACGACGGCTGTATCGGTGAGCCGTACGAGAAGGTCAAGGCGGACGAGACGCCTCCGAGCGGGTGAAGTGCCTGAGCCTCTCGGATGAGGGACGCTCCCGCTCCAGGGACGGTTTCGGTAGAGATCCACTGGACCGGCACCAGTGGCGCGGGCGGTGACCTCTCAGGCAGCGAGTTCGGGGCAACTGATTTGTTTTCAGTTACCCCGGGGTTGACAAGTTTCACCCTGGTGTGGCCTTACAGCGCTGGATAGCGTGGGTTCACTCAAACCAAGCCTCGCCCCACCGGGAGCCGACTGTGAACCGCCGTTCCACCCTGCTCGCAGCGCTCGCGCTGACCGCTACCACGGCCCTGCCGCTGTCCGCTTGCGGAAGTGATGAGGACAGCACCGCCGAGGACAGCGACAAGATTACGGGCGCGGACACGGGTGGAGAGAAGTCGACGTCCCCGAGCAACTCGGCCTCCGCCTCGGCAGACCGCCCGACGATCGAGCTGCCGTCCGACGTCGCGTACGAGTTCCAGTGGAAGAAGACAGGCGACTCGGCGAAGGACGCAGTGCTCAACGACGCCGAGCAGCGGATCAGGGCTGTGGACATGGCCATTGCCGAACAGGATCCGTTGCATGGGGCCTACCGCTTCTATTCCGAGGGCACGGCTGCCGCGGAAAGCCAGAAGTACATCCAAGAATTCATCGATCACAAGGCGCGCACGACGGGTTTGACCCGCTACTACAACGAAAGCGTGACTATCAATGATGACGGAACCGCTGCTCTGGTGTATTGCGAGGACCAGGGCAAGGCGTTCAACAAGTTCCTGAAGACCGGCAAGACGGACATCACGCCGGTGACGAAGGATTCCTACGTCATCTATGCAGGCACCCTGCGCAAGAACAAGAGCGATGTGTGGGTCACCGAGCGCCTGACATCTCAGAGAGGGAGCAGCAAGTGTCAGCCGTAATGCGCAACAAAAACCTGCTGGTTGCCTTGGGGATCACAGTTCTGATTTTTTCTGCTGCCGCCTGATCCTCCCGCTGCGCATGTCTATCACCGACGCGATCCAAGCCGTCAACCGGTGACTACTGAGAGGAACAAGAGTGTCCAAGAAATCCGACCTGACGGTCGACTTTGACCTGCTGACCAGTAGCGCGAAGCAGCTTGATGAAATCCGTAAGGAGTTCGATGGCTTGGACGAGTGGCAGGAGGACGTCAAGGTAGTGGTCGGTGACGCGCGCGTCCAGAAGGCCGTAGGCGATTTCGTGGACAATTGGGACCGGAACCGTAAACGCCTTGTCAAGGAGATCGAGGAAGTGGGGAAGATGGTCGAGGAGACACGGGACGCCTTCCAGGGCCTCGATGAAGATTTGGCCCAAGCGGCTAATGGTAAGAAAAGGTAAACCTTTGAGTGCGTACTGACCGATGATGCCGACAGCCTCTCGCGGAGGGGAATCCATGGCAAGGCCGACTGATTGGGCACCGCTCGCTGAAGTGGATCCGGTTCCGGGTGATCCGAATGGGATTCGGGGCGAGGTGAAGCACATGAAGAAGATCGCAAAAAAGCTCCGCGACCAGGCTGCAGCTATGCAGGCGATTGCCGACAGTGATGGACTCAAGGGTAAGTACGCGGACGAGATCGGCGAGAAGGCGCGAGGGCTGTCCAAAAGGCTTGATCTGGTCGAGGACCGCTACAGGGAGGTGAAAGGGCACCTCAGCGGTTGGGCGGAGGGCATGGAGGAAGCCCAGAAAAAGGCAGATCGCGCGTTACAGGACGCGAAGGAGGCTCAGAGGGTTCTGGAGAGTCGTAAAATCGAGGGCAAGGGAAAGAAAGGCGGATCGAAGGAGGGAGATTCCGGTTCAGAGGATGACGATCCTGTGGTCAAGCAGGCGAAGCAAGACCTGGAGGACGCTCACACAAGGCTGAACTCGGCAGTTTCCTTCTATAAGGAACATGCTGGTGAATGTGCTCGTGAGATCGCCAAGTCGATCGACGATGACATGGAAGACAGTTGGTGGAATGACGTCAAGGCTTGGGTTGGCGACGCCGACTGGCTGGACGGACTGGCGGAGGCGTTGAGCTGGGTCGCAACGGGGTTCTCCATCCTTGCTATCTTCTTTCCGGCTGTCGGCGTCCTGGCCCTGGCGTTGACTGGTGCTGTCGCCGCGATCCACCTGGTTCAGGCGCTTACCGGAAACGGTTCGTGGTTCGACGTCGTGATGGATATCGGTGCACTCAAGATGGCGCGTAACGGAATTAAAGCGGCCAAGGCAATCAAGGGATTGCAGAGTGGTGCTCGCGAAGTTGCGGAGGGTCTCGCCAAGAAGAAGGCCAAGCAAGAGGCGCAGCGGGTGAGTGCGGGGGCACGACGCGCCGGTGGCAGAGTCGGCCGCCTCCACAGGGCTGCGGATTTTCAGAAAGCCAAGAGTGCTGCTCGCCATGTCAGGCAGGCGGAACTGCCTCAAGCGATCTTGCGTGAGTCCGCCAGCGTTTTCGGTGACAAGGCGATCATCAAGCAGGTGAAGGACATCCGTCTCTGGCGCGATCAATTCCCCGGCAGTGAGGCGCTGAACAAGAGCGCGGACGCGGCGAGTAAGCACCTCAGTTCTTATCAGGGGTCATGGATTGTGGGGAGTGGCCTGGACGCCGGCGACAAACTGGCGAGCTCCCTGCCGTGGACCTCCGACGCATACGATCGCACGAAGGCGCGGATCTCCGCGCCTGTCGGATCGCAGTGGTGAGGGCAACGGTGACAGACGAATCAGATGCGGCACCGCAGCGTCGACCGCGCGCGATGCGTCAAGCGCGCGTCAGAGCGCCTGGTCAGCAGATGTCACGTCTTTCCGCCCGGGCGATCCGTTCCGCCCGGGCCGCTCAGGACGCGACTTACAGACATGAGGCGGTCCCGAGCACGCCACAGGACCACTCCTCCGGAGCCGATGAGGCTGTGGATGCCCTTGGTGACCGATACCGATACGCCCTTCTGGCCGTCTGCATGCTGACGTTCGCACGGATCGGCCTGTCCATGGCCACGCAAAGGATCCGGGGAGAGCCACTTCTTCCGTTGCCCACCTGGGAGTGGGACGTGGCCGCTCTCACCCCTCTGCTGGTTCTCCTCCGCTACCGGGATGCGGAAAGACGGCGAAGTGTTTTCCAACTGGAGACACATCTGAAGTTCTTCAGTGGCTTCTACCTCGTTTACGCCCTTCCCTTTGCTTTGCTCGATGGGCGCTGGCAGCTTTGGCCCGCAGTGCTCTTCAGCTTCTCGGTATTCATTGGTATCCGATACACAAACAAACAGAATGAAAACCATGGCTGAGGTCGCTTCCGTCCCCGCTGGCTATCGTTTGCTTCTACCTTCGGACTGGCTACAGATTCCGCTGCGGCAAGGCACAACAGCAGAGATCGAGCGAGCAGTCGCCGCCGAAGTGTTCGCACGGGCACCTGGTGACGTACCGCGCGACAAGCTGACACCACTCCGGCTCGAGGTCGAACGCAGACTCCGGGCAGTGGTAGCCGATGCTCACAGGACCAATGCCCTGGAGATCTACCTTCCTGTGCGGCTGGCGGGCGAGAGGAATCTCGGAGCGTCGATCGTTGTCTCGGAGGCTCGGCTGCCTTCACGGTCTGCGGCCGACGGTCCTGACGTAGTGGTCACCGACCCGGTTGAGGTCGCTGCACGCTTGCTGTCCAAAACGCCTGGCACCGGCGTGGATTTGAGCAGTGGGGAGGTCGATGGCGCTCTCGCAGTACGGCGGGATCAGGTCATGGCTGCCGACCCTGGTCGTGGAGCCGAGATGGACAGCCGAAGGGTGGACTACCTGGTCTCCGTGCCCGGCGAGCCAGGACTCTGGTTCATGGCTGCCTTCTCCACGATCGGTGGCGGAGACCCACGGGACGACCTTGCTGAGGCGCTCGTCGAGTGGTTCGATGCATTGATGGCGACTTTTCGCTGGAGTTGGGCATGACAGAGAACTGGGTGGATCTGGACCACGAGTTCGACCTTGTTATCGACTACGACCCGAGCTTGTGGCTTGAGATTCCGCCCCGGTGGGACGAGGAGTCGTGGCAGGAGATCGACTCATGGGCGAGTGAATCCGCTGCACTGTTGTGGCAGTCGCACGCTCAGGATCCGGGGCAGTCGGGCATTCCATTGCTCGCGTCCACTTTGCGGCGGTACGCGGACGCCTTCTCACCGGAGCGATTCGACACGCGCGTTCTGCTGCACGTCGCCTCGCCGGCGACCATGCCTTTGCCCGTCTTCGTTGCTGTGCATCCGGCGGAGGGAGAACGCGAGGCGAGGCTGCGTGCTCTGGTCTGTGCCGATGACCCGGAGGCGGTCGAGCACCCGGTCGTCGAGAGGTACGGAACTCAGGACCTTGGAGAGGGCTTGCGCGCGCTCCGGTACGTGCGTCAGGGCGACGCCCCGGATGTACTGGCCGGACTGAGGTACGCCTTGCGCAATGATGCCGTCGGCGCGGACACGGTCCTGTGGACCGCTACGGATGACATTGCCCAGGTCGTGCGGGCCGCCAAGGACATCGAGCAGCTGACACGCGTGATGCTGATTCGGATCTGGGACCTGGAACCGGAGGGCGAAAGCTTGCCGGCGTCCCTTGAACAGCCGTAGTCGGCCCGGCAGCGTCGAGTATCTTCCGGAGCCCTGCGTTTGATCGAGTGGGCGCCGGTGGGTAGGACCCACCCATGACCACACTAGGTGCAGTCTTCCGCCCCCAGCTCGCCCCCGAACGTCTCCGTGCCGTTGCCGAGCTTGCCGATGAGGTCGGGCTCGAGGAGCTCTGGTTGTGGGAGGACTGTTTTCGGGAGGGTGGGATCTCGACCGCCGCTGCCGCGCTGGCGTGGACCGAGCGGGTGCGGGTCGGGGTCGGGTTGCTGCCCGTGCCGTTGCGGAACGTCGCCATGACGGCCATGGAGGCCGCCAGTCTCCACCGGATGTTCCCGGGGCGCGCGATCCTCGGCGTCGGGCACGGGGTGCAGGACTGGATGGGGCAGGTCGGGGCGCGGGCCGAGTCGCCGCTCACCCTGTTGCGGGAACATCTCGTCGCGCTGCGGGCCCTGCTGGGAGGGGAGCGGGTCACCACCGAGGGGCGGTACGTCAGGCTTGACGACGTCGCTCTCGACTGGCCGCCGCAGGGGCCGGTGGAGGTGCTCGCCGGTGCCACCGGGCCCCGTACCGTGCGGCTCACCGGTGAGGCCGCCGACGGAACCATCCTCACCGCCGACACCTCGCCCGAGGGGGTGCGGCAGGCGCGCCGGCTCATCGAGGAGGGGCGGGCCGCGGCGGGGCGTGTCCACGAGCCGCACAAGGTTGTCGTTTATCTGCTCGCCGCCACGGGAGTCGGTGCCGGTGAGCGGGTGCGGGCCGATCTGGTCGCCGAGGGGGTCGACGGGGAAGCGGAAGTCGGGGTCGCCGGGGACGCGGGGGCCGTCGCCAAGGCCGTACAGCGGCTCGCCGAGGCCGGGGCCGACTCGGTGATCCTTCAGCCGACCAGTGACGAGCCGGACCCGGAGGGCTTCGTGCGGTTCGTGGCGGAGGAGGTGCGGCCGTTGGTGCCGTAAGCCAGAGGGCAGGTGGTGGTTCCTCGGTGCATGATCTGCGCATGATCGGTATATGACGGACAGGGCAAGCCGCCGTACCTTCGAAGAGCTGATCGCGGAAGGCGCCTCCGTGCCCACCGAGGGGTGGGACTTCTCCTGGTTCGAGGGGCGGGCCAGTGAGAACCGGCCCTCGTGGGGGTATGCCAGGGCGATGGCCGGGTGGCTGGGCCGGGCCGACGCCGTGCTCGACGTCCAGACCGGGGGAGGGGAGGTGCTGGACTTCGCTCTCGCCCATGCTCCTCGGGCGCCCCGGCTCGCCGTCGCCACCGAGGGCTGGCCGCCCAACGTCGCCAAGGCCACCGCCCTGCTCCGGTCGCGCGGTGTCGCCGTCGTGGCCTCGCCCGAGGACGCGCCGCTGCCCTTCGCGGACGGGGCCTTCGGCCTCGTCGTCAGCCGGCATCCCGTCGAGGCCCCGTGGGAGGAGATCGCGCGGGTCCTCGAGGACGGTGGCGTCTACTTCGCCCAGCATGTCGGGCCCAGCAGCGTCTACGAGCTCGTCGAGTACTTCCTCGGGGCGCAGCCGGACGAGCAGCGCAACGCGCGGCATCCGGACCGTGAGCGGCGCGCGGCCGAGGCCGCCGGGCTGGAGATCGTCGATCTGCGGGCCGAACGGCTGCGCGTCGAGTTCCACGACATCGCCGCCGTCGTGCATTTCCTGCGGAAGGTGATCTGGATGGTTCCGGGGTTCACCGTCGAGGCGTATCTGCCGCAGTTGCGCGCCCTGCACGAGCGGATCGGGACCGAGGGGGTCTTCGTGGCCCACAGCACCCGGCATCTCTTCCATGCCCGCAAGGGCGGAGCAGGCCGCGTCTCGTACTCGTGAGTTCCCGCATCGTCATGGGGGCGGCTGGTCCGCGAAGCAGGGGATCGCATAGGTTCGGACCAAGGTGATGCGCGCCGGCAAAGCTGCGCGGGGTGGCGGTACCGCGCAGCGGAGGGGGCCGCGCGGTGCCCGAGTCGGCCTCCTCGGTCAATCCGGTGTCCGCGCCCGGGTCGCCCGTCGGAGGGATGGCCGAAAGTGTGGTCACCCTGTTGCCGGATGGTGTCACATTCGGCACAAAGTCCCCTCGCCGATCGATTTTCACGCGATTTCGCTGGGTTTCGGCCATCTTGAAGCCCTGGAAAGCGCCTTCCGGGACCGTCTGCGCGTTGCCGGACGGTTTCGGAGAGTAGTTGTGGCGCGCCGATGTACGCAGCATCACTTACGAAGGGTTATGGTGGAAACCCCCCCTCGGGCCGGTCCGTCTCCCCCCCACGGACCGGCCCGTTTTTTCTTGGCCCGGGGCGAGCGCCCGGCAGGGCGAGGGTCCGGGGCGGCGGGCAAACCGCATGCGGGACCCGTACGGGGACGCATGTGGTGCCCGTACAGGGGGGGCGCGCATGCGGTGCCCGTACAGGGACGCATGTGGTGCCCGTACAGGGACGCATGTGGTGCCCGTACAGGGGCGCACGCGGTGCCCGTACAGGGGCGCACGCGGTGCCCGCGCAAGGGCAAGCGGCGAACCGCGCGCCGCCGCCGTGCGGCCGGCCGGCGCGGCCACCCCGGACACCCCGGACTTTGGGGACCCCCGCCCCGGCAGGGGTACGCTTCGCCTTCGGGGACCGCCATACGGACAGGGGTCGCCCGCGGCCGAGACCGGGCCGCTTGCCGCCCGACGCGGCGGGAGTGCCGCGCCTGTCCGATCCGCACGGAGGGGCTGACGATCACGTGAACCTGCGCGACAAGCTGCGGGGCCTGCTGGTCAGGCTGTACGCACGCCGGGTGGAAGGTCACCTGGACACCGCTCAGGTGCCCAAGCACATCGGCGTCATCATGGACGGCAACCGCCGCTGGGCGAAGGCCGCGGGTTCCAGCACCGTCCACGGCCACCGGGCCGGCGCGGACAAGATCGGGGAGTTCCTCGGCTGGTGCAGCGAGACGGACGTCGAGGTCGTCACCCTCTGGCTGCTGTCGACGGACAACTTCGACCGGCCGAAGGAGGAACTCGTCCCGCTCCTCGGCATCATCGAGGACGTGGTGCGCGACCTCGCCGCCGACGGACGCTGGCGGGTGCACCACGTCGGCACGCGCGACCTGCTGCCCTCCGGGATGCAGACCACCCTGAAGGAGGCCGAGCAGGTCACTGCGGACGTCGACGGGATAGTGGTCAACGTCGCCATCGGATACGGCGGTCGCCAGGAGATCGCCGACGCGGTGCGGTCCATGCTGCTGGACGCCCACGAGCAGGGCACGTCGATGGACGAGCTCGCCGAGGCCGTCGACATCGACATGATCGGGCGTCACCTCTACACCCGCGCCCAGCCCGACCCGGACCTCGTCATCCGCACCAGCGGTGAGCAGCGGCTGTCCGGATTCATGCTCTGGCAGACCGCGCATTCGGAGTACTACTTCTGCGACGTGTTCTGGCCGGCCTTCCGCAAGGTCGACTTCCTGCGTGCGATGCGCGACTACGCCGCCCGCCACCGGCGCTACGGCGGCTGAACATCCCGCGCGGACACCGCACGTCACACGGAGTTCACCGGCACGCCGTCATATGCCATGGCATGGCGGCGCTCGTTCGAGGGCATAACCCAGACAGGTCGACACCCGAACCACGGGTGTCGGATCTCAGCGGGCGGCACAGACGCCGTCCGCCCGGGAGGCCCTTTGCACCAGCCCGACCGTGTGGTCACGACACGGACGAAGCGGCGGAGGGCCGGTTCTCGGCCCGCTGTGCATGAGGGCCGTCGACCGGTCCAGCTCCGCCCCGTCGCTCCCCGACCTCATCCGAGGGGGTACGTCCTTCCGTGGTGACCAGCGTAAAGCGCCACAAGCCCGACCGGCGCACCTATGTTCTCGACACCAGTGTCCTGCTGGCCGATCCAGGCGCCCTGAGCCGCTTCGACGAGCACGAGGTCGTGCTCCCCATCGTCGTGGTGACCGAACTGGAGGCCAAGCGGAACCATCCCGAACTCGGCTATTTCGCCCGGCAGGCGCTGCGTCTGCTGGACGACTACCGGGTGCGGTACGGCCGCCTCGACGCCCCCATCCCGACCGGGGACCTCGGCGGGACCGTGCGGGTCGAGCTCAACCACTCGGACCCCAGCGTGCTGCCCAGTGGCTACCGCCTGGGGGACAACGACTCCCGCATCCTCGCGGTCGCCCGCAACCTGCAGGCCGAGGGGTTCGACGTCACGGTCGTGTCGAAGGACCTCCCGCTCAGGATCAAGGCGTCCTCCGTCGGTCTCCTCGCCGAGGAGTACCGCGCGGAGCTCGCCATCACGGACTCCTCCGGCTGGACCGGAATGTCCGAACTGACCCTGCCGGGCGAGCAGGTGGACGTCCTCTTCGAGGAGGGGCACGTGTACGTGCCCGAGGCCTCGGACCTGCCCGTGCACACCGGGCTGACCGTCCAGTCCGAGCGCGGCAAGGCGCTGGGGCGGGTCACCGCCGAGGGCAACGTCCGTCTGGTGCGCGGCGACCGGGAGGCGTTCGGCATCAAGGGCCGCAGTGCCGAGCAGCGGATCGCGCTCGACCTGCTGCTCGACCCGGACGTCGGGATCGTGTCCATGGGCGGCCGGGCCGGCACCGGCAAGTCGGCGCTGGCCCTGTGCGCCGGTCTGGAGGCGGTGCTGGAGCGCCGTCAGCACCAGAAGGTGATGGTCTTCCGCCCGCTGTACGCGGTGGGCGGGCAGGAGCTCGGCTATCTGCCGGGTTCCGAGGCGGAGAAGATGAGCCCCTGGGCGCAGGCGGTGTTCGACACGCTGTCGGCGGTCACCAGCCGGGAGGTCATCGAGGAGATCACCGCGCGCGGCATGCTGGAGGTCCTGCCGCTCACCCACATCCGGGGCCGCTCGCTGCACGACGCGTTCGTGATCGTCGACGAGGCGCAGTCGCTGGAACGGAACGTCCTGCTGACCGTTCTGTCCCGTATCGGGGCCAATTCGCGGGTCGTCCTGACCCATGATGTCGCCCAGCGGGACAATCTGAGGGTCGGTCGGTACGACGGTGTGGTCGCCGTCGTCGAGAAGCTGAAGGGGCATCCGCTGTTCGCACACGTCACCCTGACGCGGTCCGAGAGGTCCCAGATCGCCGCGCTTGTGACCGAAATGCTCGAAGACGGGCAGATCTGACCCGCGCGTTCCAACAAGGGCCGGTTACGCGGTAGTTGGCGCCGTCCGGAAAGGCGTAGAGCCTAGCCGGGCGGCGTCGGCGTGTGTGCGGATTTCCGGGATTCCCCGGGGGCAAACGGGATGTGAGCTTTCACACGCGACGGAGAATTGCCTTGCGCCGTCGGATTACGGCAGAGTCTCACTCCTGTCAGGCCCCGCATACGACACATCTGTATCCCTGGAGGTACCGCCCACGCCGTTGAGGCAGTGGGGGAGGTACGGCACCGCAGTTTCAACTCCATAGCGTCGTCGTATGCCGCCCGAGCACTACGCGGCGCTCCTTCGCAGGAGTTGCCCACCGGGCCCGCGCCTTCCGTGACCTGTAGTTGGGGAGGCCAGTGCCAGGGGCACGATTGCGTCCGCGAGGGTCACCGAAGCGGGCGATGCTGGAAGGAAACCGTGTGAGCCGGATGTCGGTCCGGGGATTCGCAGTGGCCTCGGCCACGGCGGTCACCGCTGTCGGAAGCGTCGTCGGTGTTGCCTCGGGCAGCGTCGCGCAGAACAACGACGCCGAAGCGACGGCAAGCGGCACCACGCTGCTCGCGGACATTCCCGCGGGGCAGCAGGCCCAGGTGCAGACCGCGTCCCTGACGCAGCAGGCCGAGACGATGGCCATCGCCGCGGACGCGAGCGCCAAGAAGGACGCCGAGGAGGCCGCCCGCAAGGCCGCCGCCGAGACCGCGGTCGCGAAGAAGAAGGAAGCGGCCGAGAAGGCGGAGCAGGCGAAGCAGGAGGCCAAGGAGCGCGCGGAGGCCAAGGCCGCCGCCAGCCGTTCCGCGGTCCGCGACGCGTCCAGCTTCGCGGTCCAGTCGTCCTACACGATCGCCGAAGTGCAGGCGATGGCCCGGCAGCTCGTGCCGGCGGACCAGTTCCAGTGCTTCAGCAACATCGTGGACCACGAGTCCAGCTGGAACTACCAGGCCGACAACCCCACCTCCGACGCCTACGGCCTGGTGCAGGCGCTCCCCGGTTCCAAGATGTCCTCCGCCGGCGCCGACTGGGCGACGAACCCGGCCACGCAGATCAAGTGGGGCCTGGGCTACATGAACGACCGCTACGGCAGCCCCTGCGGCGCCTGGGACTTCTGGCAGGCCAACAACTGGTACTAGAAGGACCGGGAGCCCTTCGGTTCCGGCCCCGCTCAACCACGGCACAGCCCCGCACCGTCCTACGGTGCGGGGCTGTCGCCATGTACGGTCTGACCGACGACTCCAGGGGTGAGTGGTGGGGAGAAACGGGGGAAGAGGACGGATCATGTCGCGAGTGCCAGGATGGCTCGGCCGGGTCGGAGCCGGACTGACCAAGGTCAGCAAGCGGTTGGAGGAGCGCCGCGCCGAGGTGGAGCGGGACCGCCGGCCGGACGCCGACGACCCTGGGCCCGAACCCGAACGGGTGGAGAGCCCGGGCTCCGGCCCCGAGCCGCCGATCGAGTACAGGGCCACCGTCGTCCCGGCGCGCCCCGACCCGGCGCAGGCCGTGCCCTGGGGGGTACGGGTCGCGGCCGAGGCCGGCTGGCGGCTGCTGGTGCTGGCCGGCACGGTCTGGGTGCTCATGCGGATCATCAGCGCCGTACAGCTGGTGGTGCTGGCGTTCGTGGCCTCACTGCTGATCACCGCGCTGCTGCAGCCGACGGTGGCGCGGATGAGGCGGCTCGGCGTGCCGCGCGGGCCGGCCACCGCGCTGACGGCGTTGTTCGGGTTCGTCGTCATCGGCCTCATCGGCTGGTTCGTGACCTGGCAGGTCATGGAGAACATCGACCACCTCTCCGACCAGATCCAGGACGGCATCGATGAGCTGCGCAACTGGTTGCTGAACAGCCCCTTCCACGTCACCGACAAGCAGATCAACGAGATCGCCAAGAACCTGCGGGAAGCGGTCGGCGCCAACACCGAGCAGATCACCTCGGCGGGCCTGGAGGGCGTGACCGTCGTGGTCGAGGCGCTCACCGGCATCCTGCTGGCGGTCTTCTCGACGCTGTTCCTGCTCTACGACGGCAAGCGGATCTGGGAGTGGTCGCTGAAGCTTGTTCCGGCGGCGGCCCGTCCGGGTGTCGCCGGGGCGGGTCCGGCGGCGTGGCGGACGCTGACGGCGTATGTGCGCGGCACGGTGATAGTGGCTCTGATCGACGCGATCTTCATCGGCCTCGGCATCTACTTCCTCGATGTGCCGATGGCGGTGCCGCTCGCCGTGTTCATTTTCCTGTTCTCGTTCATCCCGCTGGTGGGTGCGGTGGTGTCGGGGGCGCTCGCGGTGGTCGTCGGGCTCGTCACGCAGGGCGTGTTCACGGGCGTCATGGTGCTGGTGGTGGTGCTGGCGGTGCAGCAGATCGAGGGACACATCCTCCAGCCGTTCATCCTGGGCCGCGCGGTCCGGGTCCATCCGCTCGCAGTGGTACTGGCGGTCGCCTCGGGCGGCATGGTGGCCGGCATCGGCGGGGCGGTGGTGGCCGTGCCGCTGGTCGCGGTCACCAACACCGTCGTCGGCTATCTGCGCGCGTACTCCCATGAGACGGCCGCGATCCAGGCCCCCCGGCCGCGTGGTGCCACGGCGATGTCCGAGCCGGGTGCCCCGCTGCCGGCGGCGCCGGTGGGTCGGCCTCCGGCGCCGGGGAGCGAGAAGCGGCCGGGGGGCGCCGACGAGGAGTAGGCGGGGCAGCCCCGCCGTGCGGCTCTGTGGACAGTCGCGCTTTTCCCCGTGCCGTCAAGGGCCCGGGAGGCACCCGGCGAGTGCCGGTGAGCGGTGTGGGGGCGGGACGGGGGTGTTCGCGCGGCCCGGTGCTTGCGGGGTGCCCCGGAGGGGGTACCCCACCGCCCACCCGTGCCGCCCTGGGGCACCTCCCAGGCCCTTCAGGCACTGGGGGAGGCACGACTGCCCGCGGAGTGCGGAGCCGTGGGGTGCGGGTGCGGGGTGTACGTGTCGGGCCCGTCCACCGGTTGGGGTGGGCGGGCCCGATGCGCGTGGCGGGGCGGAACTACTCCGTATTACTCCGCGAGGACCGCCTCCGCGTCCAGCGTGGCGGCGACCGCCTGGACCACCGCGGCGATCTTGAAGGCCTCCTGGATGACCTCACGCTCCACGCCGGCCTTGCGCAGCACCTGCTCGTGGGAGTCGAGGCACATGCCGCAGCCGTTGATCGCGGAGACCGCGAAGGACCAGAACTCGAAGTCGACCTTGTCGACGCCCGGGTTGCCGATGACGTTCATCCGCAGACCGGCGCGCAGGTTGCCGTACTCGTGGTCCGACAGCAGGTGACGGGTGCGGTAGAAGACGTTGTTCATCGCCATCACCGCGGCGGCGGCCTTGGCGGCCGTGTACGCCTCCGGCGACAGGTTCGCCTTCGCCTCCGGCTCCAGCTCGCGCAGCACGATCGCCGAGCGTGAGGCGATCGCCGTCGACAGCACCGTGCCCCACAGCTGCTGGGCCGACAGGTCGGAGTTGCCGATGACCGAGCCCAGGTTGAGCTTCAGGTCCTTGGCGTAGTCCGGTATACGGGACTTCAGGGAGTCGAGCGACATGTCAGGTCACTCCCCCGACAGCAGCGCGACCGGGTCCAGGGTCTCGTCGCCCTTGGACCAGTTGCACGGGCAGAGCTCGTCGGTCTGCAGGGCGTCGAGGACCCGCAGGACCTCCTTGGGGTTACGGCCGACGGAGCCGGCGGTCACCATGGAGAACTGGATCTCGTTGTTCTGGTCCACGATGAACACGGCGCGCTTGGCGAAGCCGTCCTCGCCCTCGATGCCGAGGTCGCGCATCAGCTCGTGCTTGGAGTCCGCCATCATCGGGAACGGCAGGTCGCGCAGGTCGTCGTGGTCCTTGCGCCAGGCGTGGTGGACGAACTCGGAGTCGCCGGAGAAGCCGAGGACCTGGGCGTCACGGTCGGCGAACTCGTCGTTCAGCTTGCCGAAGGCGGCGATCTCGGTCGGGCACACGAAGGTGAAGTCCTTGGGCCACGCGAACACGATCTTCCACTTGCCCTCGTAGGTCTTGTGGTCGATCGTCTCGAACTCCTTGCCCTTCTCCAGCGAGACGCAGGCGGTCAGTTCGAACTCGGGGAACTTGTCACCGACAGTGAGCACAGGCTCTCCTTGCAGCGAAGAAATACCCGGATCGCGGGCATTTCCCATGGGTTGGACCTTGTTGATGTTGGCACACCGTGTATTGATTAGTGAAATAGATACACTCGGTCGTGTTGATCGGAGGTACTTATCAGTGACCGTGGGCAAGAGGCGTAGGCAGCCCAGCTTCGCGCAGCTCCGCGCGTTCGCCGCGGTGGCCGAGCATCTGCACTTCCGGGACGCCGCCTCGGCGATCGGGATGAGCCAGCCGGCGCTGTCGGGCGCCGTGTCGGCGCTGGAGGAGACACTCGGTGTCACCCTGGTGGAGCGTACGACGCGCAAGGTACTGCTCTCGCCGGCCGGTGAGCGGCTCGCCGTCCGTGCCAAGGCCGTACTCGGCGAAGTCGGCGCGCTGATGGAGGAGGCGGACGCGCTGCGGGCGCCGTTCACCGGGGTGTTGCGGCTCGGCGTCATCCCGACCGTCGCGCCCTATCTGCTGCCGACGATCCTGCGGCTGGTCCGCGGCCGCTATCCGCTCCTCGACCTCCAGGTGCACGAGGAGCAGACCGCGAGCCTGCTGGACGGACTGGCCGGCGGCCGGCTCGACCTGCTGCTGCTCGCCGTGCCCCTCGGCGTTCCCGGAGTGACCGAAATCCCCCTCTTCGACGAGGACTTCGTGCTGGTCACCCCGCTCGGTCACCGGCTCGGCGGCCGGGAGGGCATCCCCCGCGCGGTGTTGCGCGAGCTGAACCTGCTGCTGCTCGACGAGGGCCACTGCCTGCGCGACCAGGCCCTGGACATCTGCCGGGAGGCCGGGCGGGCCGACGTCCCGGCCACGACGACGGCGGCCGGACTGGCCACACTCGTCCAGCTGGTCGCGGGCGGCCTCGGGGTGACCCTGCTGCCGCGCACCGCCGTCCAGGTCGAGACCGCCCGCTCCAACCGGCTGCTCACCGCCTGCTTCACCGCCCCGGCCCCCAGCCGCCGCATCGCCCTCGCCATGCGCACGGGCACGGCGAGGGCGGCGGAGCACAAGGAACTGGCGGCGGCCCTGCGAACGGCGATGCGGGACCTTCCGGTACGGATAGTGGGGAGCTGAGCGCGCCCTACATGGGTCGTGCCCCCATGGGTCGTGCCCCTACTACGGCCCGTACCCCCATGGGCCGTGCCGTGTTCACTCCGTGCGCAGGCCGTCCGGGCGCATCATGCGCAGCAGCGGGGGCAGGCTCAGCAGGGTCACCACGAGGACCACCCCCGCGCCCATGCCGGTCATCTGCAACACGCTCGGCCAGTCCACGCCGACCGGTGTCGAGGTCATCTTCAGCAGCACCGCGCCCAGGGTCATGCCCACCACCGAGGCCAGCAGCAGGCCCAGGCCGATCGGGATCGCCGTCTGCCACAGCACCGACAGGCTCAGCGTGCGCCGCCGGGTGCCGAAGGCGATCAGGGCGGACAGCAGCTTGCGGCGTTCCCGCAGCTGCTCCAGCTGGGAGACCAGCAGACTCGCCCCGATCAGCGCCAGTACGGCGGCGGCGCCGACGAACAGGCCTGTGCGGATGCTGTCGTAGCGCTCGGAACGCTCGGTGGAGTTCCACGTCGTCGGATCGGCCAGCGGGTCGATCGCGGCCGCCGCGTTGCGCACGTGCTCGCGGGCGTACGGCACCGAGTCGTCGACCGACAGATACAGCTGGCCGGTGACCGCCTCCGCCATGTCCGCGGGCATCGCGGCCGGGGTCACGAGGAAGCCGCCGCGCCTGGCCCCGGTCGGGTCCTCGATGGAGTCGGCCTGCTTCACCCCCTCGGGGAGGGTCCAGAGGACGTCCTCCGTCCTGCCGTCGCCGGTGGACTTCTCCAGGTACAGCTTCTGGCCCGGCCTGCTCAGCGACGGGGTGTCGGTGTCGTACTCGCCGCCCCGGACCGCGAACACGTCGCCGTCCGCGCACGAGGGCAGTTTCGCCACCTCGCGCAGGGTCGCGCAGTCACCGATGGTCAGCTGGGCGCTGCGCTGCGGCTCCTTCTGCCAGGGCCGGTCGGCGAAGTACCCCTCGGACAACGGGTAGACCTTGCGGACGCCCTCGGTCTCCTCGAGCTTCGTGGCAGCCGCGGCGAGCTCGGTGCCCTCCGGCACCCGTACCTGCATCTGCGCCAGCGAAACGTCATAGCCGGTTTCCTTGGTGTAGTCGCCCTCCACTCCGGCGAACAGCATCTGCAGCGCGATCGCGCCGGCCACGGCCACCGCGATGCCGTTGACCATGCGGGCCGCCGCGCCGCTGCTCAACTGCAGTCGGCGTACCGCCAGTTGCCAGGACACACTGCCGGGGCCGAGCCGGCCGACGACCGTCTCCACGATCCACGGCAGCAGCGCGGTGACCCCGACCAGCAGGCAGATGACACCGCCGGTGACCAGGTACTGGTTGAAGTCCCCGTTCTCCCGGCCCTGGCCCATCATGGGGAGCAGCATGCCGATTCCGGCCAGCGGCAGCAGCAGCCGCCACCACAGCCGGCGGCGGGCCGGCCGTGTCGTACGCACCACGCCCAGCGGCTCGATGACCACCCCGCGCAGCGCCAGCAGGGTCACCAGCACCGCGGCCCCCGGAACCGCCACCGCGACCAGCAGCGCCAGCAGCGGCGAGGGGTTCAGATAGCTCGGGAAGACACTGATCCGGAACACCTCGACGGACGCCGCGAACTCACGCCCCGCCAGGAAGAACCCGGTACCGAACGCCAGCCCCAGCAGCGCTCCGCCGAGCGCCTCGCCCGCGGCGATCCGCCGCGTCATGCCGCCGTCGGAGCCGACCAGCCGCAGCGCGGCCAGCCTGCGGTCGCGCCGCTCACCGCCGAACCGTACGGCCGCGGCGATGAACACGGCGACCGGCATCAGCAGCACCACGAAGACGACCAGGACCAGCAGCACGAGGACCGGGTCCGTCTCCTCCTCCACCGGGTCGGGGTTCCCGAAGAAGTCGATGCGACCCACCACCCCGTCGCCGGCCCGCGCCGCGAGGCCCTCGGCGCCCGCGTAGTAGGCGAGCTCCTGCGAGCCGATCAGCCCCTGCTCGCCGATCGTCCCCGTGATGTCGTACGGCAGCCGCTCCCGCAGCAGTTCGCCGCCGTCCGAGTCGAGGAGTTCCTGCAGTGCGGGGGAGACCACCATGTCGCCCGGCGCGGGGAACCCCCGCAGGCCGGGCGGCAGCGGGGCCTTGGCGCCCTCCGGCTCCAGCAGCCGGCCGCGGACGTCCCGGCCGTCGAACTCCGTGTTGGTGTCCGCGGTCATCAGGGTGTCGTCGGCGCGCTCGATCTGCTCGCCGTAGGTGAAGTTGAGCCGCGCCTCCTCCCGCCGGTGCCGCTCCGCCAGCGCACTGGGCAGTGCGGTGGTGAGCAGCAGCAGCGCCACGCCCAGTCCGACGCCGACGGCGGTGAGCAGCGCCCGGATCCAGCCCTCGCGTCCGCCGGCGAAGGCGAACCGCAGCCCCATGCCGAGATCGCGCGCCCACTGACGCGCACTCATATGACGCGCTCCATGTCCCGGGACCTGCCGTCGCGCACGACGACCTCGCGGTCGGAGTACGCGGCCACCCGCGCCTCGTGCGTGACCAGGACGACGGCGGCGTTGGCGGACCGGGCGGCGTCGGTGAGCAGCTCCATCACCCGCTCGCCGTTGAGGGAGTCGAGCGCGCCGGTCGGCTCGTCGGCGAACAGCAGCCGGGGGCCGGTGACCAGTGACCGGGCCACGGCGACCCGTTGGCCCTGGCCGCCGGACACCTCGCCGGGCCGCTTCTTGCGGACGTCGTCGACCTCCAGGCGCTCCATCCAGGTGAGTGCGGCCCGCTCGGCCTCCTTGCGGGGCGTGCCGTTCAGCCGCAGCGGCAGGGCGACGTTCTCCACGCAGGTGAGCTCCGGCACGAGCTGCCCGAACTGGAAGACGAAGCCGAACTCCGAGCGCCGCAGCGCGCTGCGCTCGGCGTCGCTCATCGCGGTCAGCTCACGGCCGTCGTACGTGATCGACCCGGAGTCGGGGGTGACGATCCCGGCGAGGCAGTGCAGCAGTGTCGACTTGCCCGAGCCGGAGGGTCCCATCACGGCGACGACCTCGCCGGGGTGGATGGAGAAGGCGGCGCCGTCGAGCGCGGTGGTGGGGCCGTAGGCCTTGCGCAGGTCCTGCGCGACGAGCAGGGAGCCGGGGGGAGAGGGCGTGGTCACCGGGTCACCGCCGCACGGAGCTTGTCGAGACGCGCCGCGGTCAGCTCCAGCCAGCGCAGGTCGGCCTCGAGGTGGAACAGGGCGTGGTCGCAGATGAGCTGGTCGGCGAGGTCGCCCTTGCGCTTGCGGTCGGTGAGGATCCGCATGCCGCGCAGATGCTCCGAGCGCTGCGTGTCGAGGATGTCGGCGGCGTCCCGGCTGGTGAGCAGGGCGAGGACGACCTTGGTGTAGAGCGTCGACTGGAGGTACGGCTCCGGCTTCTCCGGTGTGGCGAGCCAGCGCTCGACATCGGTGATGCCGGCCTCGGTGATCGCGTACCGCTTCCGCTCGGGGCCGCCGCCGGCCTCGATGCCGTCGACTTCGACGAGCCCGTTCTTCAGCAGGCGGGACATCGTCGAGTAGACCTGGCCGTAGTGCAGCGGCCGGTCGTGACCGAACTTCTCGTCGAAGGCCCGCTTCAGGTCGTAACCGTGACGCGGGCCGGACTCCAGGAGTCCCAGGAGGGTGTGACCGATGGACATGCGGAGCACTCTACACACGGTGTATACGCGATGTGTATACGCGGAGTGTGCGGGCCATGGCGGGGCGTAGGAGTGCGCTGGTGGGAGCCGATTGTCACGGTTCCGCCACTGGGACGGGCGGGGCGTCGGCGGCCCGCCCGGGGGAGTTCGAGGACGAGGCCGTTCAGGCCGACGGGGATCCGGGGGCTCCGCCCCCGGGGGGACGGCCCCGGCGGGGAAGGGGGCCGGTGTCACCCGGCAGCCTCCCCGCCTCGGCCAGCGCACGCCGGAGCAGGAACTCGATCTGCGCATTGGCCGAGCGCAGCTCGTCGTTGGCCCAGCGCGCCAGCGCCTCGTGCACCGACGGGTCCAGCCGCAGCAGCACCTGCTTGCGCCGCGGCCGGCCCTGGGGGGCCGAACCCCCGGACGGAGTCGTCACTGGTAGAGCGTCCCCGTGTTGAGGACCGGCTGCGCGGAGCGGTCACCGCACAGCACCACCATCAGATTGGACACCATCGCCGCCTTCCGCTCGGGGTCCAGTTCCACGATGTCCTGCTCGGCGATCCGGGCCAGCGCCGACTCCACCATGCCCACGGCGCCCTCCACGATCTTCTGCCGCGCCGCCACGACGGCACCCGCCTGCTGCCGCTGGAGCATCGCCGAGGCGATCTCGGGGGCGTAGGCGAGGTGCGTGAAGCGGGACTCGATGATCTGCACACCGGCCGCCTCCACGCGCGCGTGCAGCTCGACGGCGAGCTTCTCGGTGATCTCCTCCGCGTTGCCGCGCAGCGAGAGGCCGTCCTCGTCGTGGGCGTCGTAGGGGTACTCGATGGCGATGTGCCGGACGGCCGCCTCGGTCTGGGTGGAGACGAACTCGATGTAGTCGTCGACCTCGAAGGTGGCCTGCGCGGTGTCCTCCACCCGCCACACCACGACCGCGGCCAGCTCGATCGGGTTGCCGTAGGCGTCGTTCACCTTCAGCACGGCCGTCTCGTGGTTGCGGACCCGCGTCGATATCTTCCTGCGCGAGGTCAGGGGGTTCACCCAGCGCAGCCCGTCCTGCCGGATCGTGCCCCGGTAGCGGCCGAAGAGCTGCACCACCCGCGCCTCGCCCGGCGCCACCATGTTCAGCCCGCACATCGCGAGGAACGCGGCGATGGCGACGAGGATGCCGGCGATGATCAGTACGGCCTTGGCTCCGTCCCCGGTGACCGCCGTGGCGGTGATGATCAGCGCGGTGCCGGCCAGCAGGCCGACGAGGCCGAGCAGCAGCGCCAGCCCGCCGCCGATGCTGTGCGCCGCGAACTCCCGCACGCGCGGGGCCGGCATCTCGGGCACATCGGCCGTGACCTGCGTGTCGTGTGTGGACATGGGTGATCCCCCGTTCCTCCGGGCGCTCGCCGAGCGGCTAGCGCCTGTCTAGCTAAGTGATATCACTTTACCCCGTCACGGCAACCTCGCACCTCTCTCGTACGTCGGTTCCGTTGGAGCAGGTGCTGATTGTCACGCCCGTAAAGGCCGGATCGGCCGCCCTTTGTCACAGCTTCCGGTGTTAGCTTTCTGAGCTGACCTGAGCGGCGAACTGGTGTGGCTGCCGAGCACACACGAACGAAGCGGAGCGGAACGGACGCATGGGACGAGCGGAAGAAAGACGCGCACGACAGCGCGGTGGGCGCCGTGCGGCACCCAAGGGCCGCCGTTCGTCGGGCGCGGCCGGGCGCAGCGGCATACGCCGCCTCTTCACCTGGAAGAAGATCCTCGGCACGTTCTTCGGCCTCTGCCTGCTCGGCATGGGCGCCTTCATCGTGCTGTACATGGTGATCGACATCCCCGAGGGGAACGCCGACGCCGAGCTGCAGGGCAACGTCTACGAGTACAGCGACGGCTCGATCATGGCCCGCAGGGGCTACAACCGCGAGATCGTCGACCTCGCCAAGGTGCCCAAGGACGTCCAGCGCGCCTTCGTCGCCGCCGAGAACAAGACCTTCTACAAGGACTCCGGCGTCGACCTCAGGGGCACCGCGCGCGGCGTGCTCAACACGGTCTCCGGCAAGGGCGCGCAGGGCGGTTCGACGATCACCCAGCAGTACGTCAAGAACTACTACCTGACCCAGGAACAGACCGTCACCCGCAAGCTGAAGGAACTGGTCATCTCCCTGAAGCTGGACCGGGAGAAGTCCAAGGACTACATCCTCGCCGGCTACATCAACACCAGCTACTACGGCCGCGGCGCCTACGGCATCCAGGCCGCCGCGCAGGCCTACTACCGCGTCGACGCCGAGGACCTCACCGTCGAGCAGGGCGCGTACCTCGCCGCACTGCTCCAGGCGCCGAACCAGTACGACTGGGCGATCGCCAGCGACACCGGCAAGAAGCTCGCCCAGGAGCGCTGGAACTACGTCCTGGACAACATGGTCGAGCAGGAGTGGCTGGACCGGGCCGACCGCCAGGGCATGAAATTCCCGGTGCCCGAGGAACCCAAGGCCGCCCCCGGGATGGAGGGCCAGACCGGGTACCTGGTCGAGGCGGCCAACACCGCGGTCAAGCAGCAGCTCGTCGCCCAGGGCACCGCCGAGGACATGAAGCAGGCCGACGCCATGCTGGACCTCGGCGGCTACACCATCACGCTGAACATCGACAAGAAGAAGCAGAAGGCGCTGGAGGAGTCGGTCAAGACCGAGCTCACCAGCAAGCTCGACCCCGACAAGCGCGAGGTCGACGCCGACGTCCAGGCCGGCGCCGTCTCCGTGAACCCGAAGACGGGCGCGGTCGTGGCGATGTACGGCGGCGTGGACTACGTGAAGCACTACCGGAACAACGCCACCCGCGACGACTACCAGCCCGCCTCCACCTTCAAGCCGCTGATCCTCGCCGCGGCCGTGGACCAGGACGCCGAGACCCAGGACGGCGTGCCGATCACGGCGAACACGCTGTACGACGGCACGAGCGAGCGCCCCGTGACGAGCGGTGGCAAGGAGGTCGGTTTCGCGCCCCCCAACGAGGACGACCGGAGTTACGGCGACATCACCGTCCAGGAGGCGATGAACAAGTCCGTCAACTCGGTCTTCGCGCAGATGGGCATCGACGTCGGCATGACCGAGGTGGTGGAGACCGCGGGCGAACTCGGCATGGAGACCGAGGGCATGGAGGCCGTGCCCGCCCAGACCCTGGGCAGCATGGGCGCCAGCCCGCTGGAGATGGCCGGCGTCTACGCCACCCTCGACAACCACGGCAAGAAGGTCACCCCGGCGATCGTGAAGTCGGTCGAGCACAAGGACCGCCGGGTCGAGTTCCCCGAGCCGATCGGTGAGCAGGTCATCAGCCGCGAGGCCGCCGACACGGTGACCTCCGTGCTGACCGGTGTGGTCGACGACGGTACGGCCAAGACGTCCGTGCGGGAGAACCCGCTGCGCGACGGCCAGCAGGTCGCCGGCAAGACGGGTACGTCCGACAACAACAAGTCGGCCTGGTTCACCGGCTTCACCCCCGGACTGGTCACCTCGGTCGGCCTGTTCGGCGAGGACGCGAAGAGCGGCAAGCAGGTCCCGATGTACCGGGCGGCCGGCGTCGACTACCGCGTCAACGGCGGTGGCCCCCCGGCGGAGATCTGGGCCGCCTACACCTTCGGCGTCATGGACGAGGTCACCGAGTTCGACCTGGACACCAAGCAGGGCAACGCGGTGAAGCCGAGCAAATCGCCGTCGGTCTCGCAGTCTCCGTCGCAGAGCCCGAGCGACGAGCCGACGACCGAGGAGCCGACCACCTCCGCACCGCCGACCACCTCCGCGCCGCCGACGTCCGCGCCGCCGAGCAGCCGGCCGCCGACGTCGGAGCCGCCGGCGGACCCGACCACCTCCGCACCGCCGACGTTCGAACTCCCGGGGGGCCCGGAGGACCCGGGGGACGACGAGGAGCAGTAGACGGGAAACACGAGGGGCGCCCGGTGACCACACCGGGCGCCCCTCGTCGTACGACGCCTCAGCCGCTGTTCAGCTCGAACCACACCACCTTGCCCGTGCTCAGCCGGGTCGCGCCCCAGCGCCGGGCCAGCCGGTTCACCAGGTACAGCCCGCGCCCGCCCTCGTCCGTGGCCCGCGCCTGCCGCAGCCGCGGCAGCTGCGGCACGTCGTCACCGACCTCGCAGCGCAGCACGTCGGTGCGCAGCAGCCGCAGGGTGACCGGCCGCGTGGCGTACCGCACGGCGTTCGTCACCACCTCGCTGACCAGCAGCTCCACCGAGTCGCTCAGCTCCTCCATGCCCCAGCGGGACAGGGCGCGCCGGGCCAGGCGACGGGCCCGGCCGGGGGCGGCGTCCTCCGGCTCCAGGAACCAGTACGCCACGTCGCTCGGCGCGATCCCGTCGAAGCGGGCGGCGAGCAGCGCGATGTCGTCGTCCCGGTCGCCCGGACCGAGCATGTCGAGCACCTCGTCGCACAGCGCCTCAAGGGGCGGCGGATGATCGGGCCCGGTGAGCTGCGCGGTCGCGGCGAGCTTCTCCCGCAGCTGCTCGATACCGGTCCACACGTCCCGCAGCCGGGACTCCACCAGGCCGTCGGTGTACAGCAGCAGGGTCGCCCCGGCGGGCGCGTCCAGCTCCACGGCCTCGAAGTCCACCCCGCCCACGCCGATCGGGGCGCCCGCGGGCACCCGCAGCACCTCGGCCCGGCCGCCCAGCTCCAGCAGGACGGGCGGCGGATGGCCGGCGTTGGCGATGGTGATGCGGTGCGATACCGGGTCGTACACCGCGTAGAGGCAGGTCGCCATGCGGTCCACGCCGAGCCGCTGCGCCTGCTCGTCGAGGTGGTGCAGCACCTCCTGCGGGGGCAGGTCGAGCCCGGCGAGGGTCTGCGCGGTGGTGCGCAGCTGGCCCATGATCGCGGCGGACGTCATGGAATGCCCCATGACGTCACCGACCACCAGCGCGACCCGGCTGCCCGGCAGAGGGATGGCGTCGTACCAGTCGCCGCCGACCCGCGCGGTCTCCGCGGCCGGCAGGTACCGGGTCGCCAGCCGTACGCCGGTGCAGCGCGGCAGGGTCTCCGGCAGCATCGTGCGCTGCAGCTCGTCCGCGATGTACGCCTCCCGCCCGTACAGCACCGCCTTGTCGATGCCCAGCGCGCTGTGCGTGGCGAGCTGCGCGGCGACCAGCAGGTCGTCGGCCTCGAACGGGATGCGCTCCGGGCGGCGCAGGAACAGCGCCGCGCCGATCACCCGCCGCCGGCCGCGCAGCGGCGCGAGGATCGCCCGCTGCCCGTCCGGTACGGCCGACGCGCCCTCCTCGCCGAGCAGCTCGGGCAGCGCGGCGCGGGCCGCGGGCGCGTCCGTGAACACCGGCCGTACGCCGCGCAGCACCTCGGCGAGCGCGCTGCCGGGCCGTACCGTGCACAGCTCCGCGCCGACCGAGTCCAGCTCGGACGGCTCCGGCGGGGCGACCGGCGTGAACCCGCCCTCGGTGTCCCGCTCGGCCGGGATCCGGTCGCTGCGGCGCAGCCGCAGCACCAGCGGGCCGGTGGGCCGCTCGTCGCCGACCGGCAGCGGATCGCGCAGGTAGACCAGGATCGCGTCGGAGAAGGTGGGCACGGTGGCCCGGCACAGCCCCATCACGATCTCGTCCAGGTCGATGCCGCGGGCGATCCGCCGGGTCGCGGCGCCGACGAACCGCAGCCGGTCCCCGTCCCGGCGCATCGGCGTGGGCCGCCCGGGCTGGGCGACCTGCCCGGTACGCCGCTCCGCGCCGTCGGGACCCGCGGCCGGCTGCACCGGGATGCCCTCGGACGCGGGACGCGGCCGGTGTGTGTCCGGCCCGGCGGCCTGCCCGGCCCCCGGCTGCGAGTGCTCGGAACCGGGATCCGTCACCGGGTCCTGCCCTGTGCCGCCGGGCGTCACCGTGCCCGGCGCCGCCGCCCCCGACGACCCCGGGGACGCGGCCCCGGACGCGGGAGGCTCACCGCCGGAGCGGCTCTGAACGGGTAAGGCGGCCCCCGTGCCCGGCACACGCGCCGGTGACGGGGAACGCAGGAGCGCCCCGCGGGGATCCGCGGGGTCCGCGCCCGGCTGCGGGCGCTCGAAGGAGGTCGGCTGCTCCGTCACGCGTGTCGAGTCCATCCGTCCGGCGCACGCCGTGCGCGCGGTTCGTCCCGCCGAAACTCCGATACCCGGAATATGTGCCCCCGGAACGGAATTCCCGCGTGGTCAGAGGTTGTTCCTGTGCCGTTGGCCGGCCGTTCCCGGCCGGCACCGGTGTTTCCGTACCCCTCGCTCACGTCCTGCCGCCCCTCGGTGACGATCGGTCAAGCCCGGTGCGCGTTCCGGTGGTTGCTGCCCCGCACCCTTGCGGAGGACGATCCTACGTTTCCCGCCCGGGGGCGCGGCAAGGGTCTCACGAGGACACATGCGCCGGAGTGCGGTCCCAGTCCTGTGGCAGTGACGGTACCGTCCACGACGGATCCGGGCGCCAGTTCTCCCACCCGTCCGTGAACGGCGGACCCCAGGCCTCGATCACCTCCACCGCGGCCCGCCCGGCCGCCCGCACCCTTGTGGCCAGTGCGGAGTCCACCAGACCGTCCCGCCGGGCCTGTGCGAACTCGTCCTCGTCCAGCCAGCGCCAGGTCCGGTCCGGGTGCACGGAGATGTCCAGGAAGTGATCCTCGGAGTCCACCCCGCCGGCCCAACGGGCCAGCGGTTCCTCCAGGTTCACGTACCAGTTCTTGAACCTCCGGCCCGGACCCCAGAACAGCCACACCGACCAGGGCTCACCGGGCCGCGCCAGCTTCAGCACACCGGTGCCGGACCAGCGGCCCCGCACCACCGCGCGCGGCTTGGTGTACCGGGTGCCGAGCGGCTCCTGATGCACCGGCGTACCGTCGGCGAGCACCGGCTTCACGCACTCGGTACCGGGCGCCAGCCACACCGCGAGCAGCTCCGGGCCGTCGCGTACGACCGTGACGGGGCGCGCGATGTGAATGCGTGCGCCACCGTTCTCCCGGTACCGCCACAGGATCTGTGTCCCGGGCGCCCAGTGTCCGGCCGCCCTGCCCGCGTCCTCGCGCATCGTCGCTCCGCCCTCCGCCATGGCCAGATAGTAGGTGCCACGGCCGTACGACGCCGCAACCCCCCGTCACGGTTCACGCCCGGCGCGCGAGGCTTTACGGCCGTGTCATCCGCAGGACGTCCAGCGCCTCGTCGAGCTGCTCGACGGTGAGGTCGCCGCGCTCGACGTAACCGCCCTCCAGAACCACCTGCCGGACGGTCTTCCGCTCGGCCAGGGACTTCTTGGCGACCTTGGCGGCCTCCTCGTAACCGATGTACTTGTTGAGCGGGGTGACCACGGACGGCGAGGACTCGGCGTACTCCCGGGCCCGTTCACGGTGCGCGACGATCCCGTCGACCGTGCGGTCGGCGAGCAGCCGGGAGACGTTCGCGAGCAGCCGCACCGACTCCAGCACGTTCTTCGCGATGACCGGAAGCATGACGTTGAGCTCGAAGTTGCCGGAGGCGCCCGCGGTGGCGACGGTCGCGTCGTTGCCGGTGACCTGCGCGCACACCATGAGCACGGCCTCCGGGACGACCGGGTTGACCTTGCCGGGCATGATCGAGGAGCCGGGCTGGAGGTCGGGCAGGCTGATCTCCGCGAGGCCGGTGCGCGGGCCGGACGACATCCACCGCAGATCGTTGGCGATCTTCGTCAGCCCGACGGCGATGGTCCGCAGCTGCCCGCTGGTCTCCACGATGCCGTCCCGGGCGCCCTGCGCCTCGAAGTGGTCGCGCGCCTCGGTCAGCGGCAGCCCGGTCGCGCGGGCGACCTCCTCGATGACGGCGGCGGAGAACCCCGGCGGGGTGTTGATGCCGGTGCCGACGGCGGTCCCGCCCAGCGGCAGCTCGGCGAGGCGCGGCAGGGAGGCGTTCAGCCGCTCGATCCCGTACCGCACCTGGGCCGCGTACCCGCCGAACTCCTGGCCCAGCGTCACCGGCGTGGCGTCCATCAGGTGGGTCCGCCCGGACTTCACCACGTCGGCGAACTCCTCGGCCTTGCGCTCCAGGGACGCGGCGAGGTGGCCGAGCGCCGGGATCAGGTCGCGGGTGACGGCGGCCGTGGCGGCGATGTGGATGGACGACGGGAAGACGTCGTTGGACGACTGGGAGGCGTTGACGTGGTCGTTGGGGTGCACGTCCCGCCCCAGCCGCTCGGTGGCGAGCGTGGCGAGAACCTCGTTGGTGTTCATGTTGGACGAGGTCCCGGACCCGGTCTGGAACACGTCGACGGGGAAGTGCTCGTCCCACCGCCCCTCGGCGACCTCACCGGCCGCCTCCCGGATCGCCTCGGCGATGTCCTTGTCCAGCACCCCGAGCCGGGCGTTCACCTCGGCCGCGGCGCCCTTGATCCGGGCCAGGGCCTCGATGTGGGCGCGCTCCAGGCGCTGCCCGGAGACCGGGAAGTTCTCCACGGCGCGCTGGGTCTGGGCGCGCCACTTGGCGTCGGCCGGTACCTTCACCTCCCCCATGGAGTCGTGCTCGATGCGGTGGCGCCGGTCGTCGTCCGTGGTCGTCATCGTCGTACCTCCGAAGATTCACAGCAGCGGTGTCCGACGAGCGTATTCCCGTGAGCGGCCTCCGCCCCGCCGCAGGAGGAGCGCGGCGGGGCGGAGGTCCCGTGGGGGGAAGTCCCGTGGGGGGAGGGTCAGCCGCTCTGCAGGGTCACGTCGTCCAGGACGAAGCTGGTCTGCAGGCTGTAGTCCTCGCTGGCGGTGAAGGTCAGGGCCACCGTCTGCCCGGCGTACGCCGACAGATCGACCGACCGCTGTACGTAGCCGCTGCCGGCGTTGGCGTTGGACAGGGTGACGAGCGTGGTGCTGCCGGCCTTGACGGTGAACCGGTCGTACGCGGTCGAGCCGGACTCGTCGGTGTCGATGTGCAGCCAGTAGGTCAGTGACGCCTGGGAGCACCCGGGCGGCACGGTCACCGTCTGGCTGATCGACTCGGTACCTGCGGACCCGTTCCCCGCGAGCCAGGCGAACCGGCTCCCGCTGTGGGCCGACCGGCCCGAGTGGGCGCCGATGGCTCCGGTGGTCCCGGTCCACGGCGAGGTCCCGCTCTCGAACCCGCCGTTCGCGACCACTCCGGCGGGGTCACAGCTGCCGCCGGTGCCGGTGTCCACGGCCCGCTGCCAGAGCGTGTACGCGATGCCGTCGGACGCGCGGTCCAGGCCGGTGGTGTTGATGTTGGTGAGGGTGTCGCAGGAAGAGTGGTAGCAGGGGTCGTACGCCCTGCTCGCCGTGCCGCCCCACTTGGCGGCCTGCGCGGAGGTCTTGCGGGCACTGGCGCCCATCGCGTAACCGGAGGTGGGGATGCCGTACTGCTCGAAGGAGTAGTCGTCGCTGCGCCCCGCGCCCTCGGTGTTCTCCTCGGGCTGCAGGCCCAGCGAGTCCCAGTACGCCTTCATCGGCGCGGCGGCCGAGGAGGTGATGTGGTTGATGAAGTAGCCGCCGTTGACGGAGGCGACCATGTCGAAGTTGTAGTACGCCTTGATCCTCGCGCGCTCGGTCGACGACAGCGAACGCACGTAGAAGTCGGACCCGTTGAGGCCCTGCTCCTCGTCGGTCCACCAGGCGAAGCGGACCCGGTTGCGCATGGCCGGGTTCTGCTGGGCGAGCGTCAGGGCGTTCTCGAGGAGGGCGGCCGAACCGGAGCCGTTGTCGTTCATGCCGGGGCCCGCCGAGACGCCGTCGAGGTGGGCGCCGAACATGGTCACGTTGGCGGCGTCGCCGTGCGGCCACTCGGCGATCAGGTTGGGTCCGGCCCCGCTGGTGCAGCCGGAGGTGCACGGCTGCTCGGTGACGGTGTATCCGGCGGCTTGCAGCCTGCCCTTCACGTAGGTGACGGAGTCGCGGTAACCCTGGCCGGTGGCGCGGCGGTTGCCGCCGTTCCGGCCGGCGATGGCGCTGAACTCGTTCAGATGCGCCTTCACCTTGTTCACGTCGACGTCGGGCGCGGCGAGGGTGTCCGCGGCGGGCACGGAGCCGGCGGCCGCGGCGGGGAGTGTGCCGCAGCCGAGCACGACAGCGAGCGAGAAGCCCGCCACGGCGAATCTTCGTTTCACCTTGTCTCCTCCGGGAGGTGGCTGTGGGGTGAGCCACACAGGATTGACATGGCATGAGCATGTCGGAGTGGCGAGAAGACTCACAGTGATGGTTGAGCCAGTCAACGGGGTGGGCGCCCGAACGGGCAGGTTGTCCAAAAAAAGAACACGCCGCCCGATAATCGGACGGCGTGCAGTCAGTCCCTTGGGGGGACTTGAGGAGCGGGGATCCGGGGGCGGCGCCCCCGGGAAGGGGCGGCGGGGGCGGAGAACCTCACCCCCGCCCCCGCGGAACTACGCCTGCCCGGGCCCCCGCACCGGAATCGACGTGAACGTCGGCTGCTGCGGCGAAGGATCCTGGAAGAAGTCGTTCCCCTTGTCGTCGACGACGATGAACGCGGGGAAGTCCTCCACCTCGATCCTCCACACCGCCTCCATCCCGAGCTCCTCGTACTCGACGACCTCGACCTTCTTGATGCAGTCCTGCGCGAGCCGGGCCGCCGGCCCGCCGATCGACCCGAGGTAGAACCCCCCGTGCGCGTCGCACGCGTCCGTGACCTGCTTGCTCCGGTTCCCCTTCGCCAGCATCACCCTGGACCCGCCCGCCGCCTGGAACTGCTCCACGTACGAGTCCATGCGCCCGGCCGTCGTCGGCCCGAAGGATCCCGACGCGTACCCCTCCGGCGTCTTCGCGGGCCCCGCGTAGTACACCGGATGGTCCTTCAGGTACTGCGGCATCTCCTCGCCCGCGTCCAGCCGCTCCTTGATCTTCGCGTGCGCGATGTCGCGGGCCACCACCAGCGGGCCGGTCAGCGAGAGCCGGGTCTTCACCGGGTACTTGGTCAGCTCGGCGAGGATCTCGTCCATCGGCTGGTTGAGGTCGATCCTGACGACGTCGCCCTCCGACTCGAGCTGCTCGTCCGTCGTCTCCGGGAGGAAACGGGCCGGGTCCGTCTCCAGCTGCTCCAGGAACACGCCCTCGGCGGTGATCTTCGCGACCGCCTGGCGGTCGGCGGAGCAGGAGACGGCGATCGCGACCGGGCACGACGCCCCGTGCCGCGGCAGCCGCACCACCCGCACGTCGTGGCAGAAGTACTTGCCGCCGAACTGCGCCCCGATCCCGATCCTCTGCGTCAGCTCGAAGACCTTCTCCTCCAGCTCCTTGTCCCGGAAGCCGTGGCCCAGCGGGGACCCCTCGGACGGAATCTCGTCCAGGTAGTGCGCGGAGGCGTACTTCGCGGTCTTCAGCGCGTACTCGGCCGACGTGCCGCCGACGACGATCGCCAGGTGGTACGGCGGACAGGCGGCCGTACCCAGCGAACGGATCTTCTCCTCCAGGAACTTCATCATGGAGGCCTCGTTCAGGACGGCCTTGGTCTCCTGGTAGAGGAACGACTTGTTGGCCGACCCGCCGCCCTTGGCCATGAACAGGAACTTGTACGCGCCGCCGTCCGTCGCGTACAGCTCGATCTGCGCCGGGAGGTTGGAACCGGTGTTCTTCTCCTCCCACATGGTGAGCGGAGCCATCTGCGAGTAGCGCAGGTTCAGGTTCTTGTAGGCGTCGTAGATGCCCTTGCTCAGGGCCTCCTCGTCACGCCCCGACGTCAGCACGTTCTGCCCGCGCTTGCCCATGACGATCGCCGTGCCGGTGTCCTGGCACATCGGCAGCACGCCCGCGGCCGCGATGTTCGCGTTCTTCAGCAGGTCCAGGGCGACGAACTTGTCGTTGCCCGACGCCTCGGGGTCGTCGATGATGCGGCGCAGCTGCGCCAGGTGGGCCGGGCGCAGATAGTGCTGGATGTCGTGGACGGCCTCCTCGGCGAGTTTGCGCAGCGCCTCCGGCTCCACCTTGAGGAACGTCCGCCCGTCGGCCTCGAAGGTGGAGACACCTTCGGAGGTCACCAGCCGGTAGGGGGTGGTGTCCTCTCCCATGGGGAGCAGATCGGCGTACTCGAACTCAGGCATCTCGCCCATTCCTCACTCGACAGACGGCCGCCCGCCGACGTTGGCGGGCGCTCACCAGCGTAGGACCTGCTTTTCGTGGTGAGCCTGTGAGGTTGTCCTCAGTTGTCCCCGCCGAGGGGTAGTCGCGATCTATCGCGTTTCGGTACGCTGGCGCCGTGGACCTTCAGAAGCACGCCCAGCAGCCGGACACGGCACCGCGGACGGCCGAGCTGCGCGCCTCCGACGCCGACCGGGACCGTACCGTCGACCTCCTGCGCGAGGCCCTCGCCGAGGGCCGCCTCACCGCCGACGAGCACGCGGAGCGCGTCGAGGGCGTGCTGGCCGCCAAGACGGTCGGGGAGCTGGAGGTGTTCCTCCAGGACCTGCCCATAGCCCACCAACGGCGCGCGGCGCACGCCTCCGCCCCCAGCCGCCCCACCACCGGCGCGATCCCGGTGGACCCCGATGACAACGTGGTCGCGGTGTTCAGCGCCGCCGCCCGCAAGGGCCGCTGGCGCACCGGCCGCCGTATTCACGCGTACGCGGTCTTCGGCAGCGTCGAGATCGACCTCAGCGAGGCGCTGTTCGACCACCAGCAGGTCATGATCAAGGCGTTCTCCGTCTTCGGCAGCGTCGAGGTCCTCGTCCCGGAGAACGTGTCGCTGCGCGGCATGGGCGGCGGCGTGCTCGGCTCCTTCGAGGTGGACACGCTCGACGCGACCGACGACGAGGCCCCGGTTGTCTACGTCGACGGCTGGGCGGTGCTGGGCAGCGTCGAGGCGCGGCCCAAGCGCGGCAAGCTCGTGGCGGACATCCTCGACCGGGTGCAGCGCAAGGTCGACAGGAGCATGCGCAAACATCTGGGCCACTGACGTACGGTTCGGGACTCAGTGCATAGGCGCGCGTACATCGGGTAAGCCTTGCTGCATCGTGTCTCGCTTGCGAAGCCGTCGTCAGGAGTAGACCGTGCTGCAACCGCCGCATTCGTCCCTGCAGATAGCCGCCGTTCCGGACCGGCGAGCGGCAGCGCGGGACAGGGACCAGGACGCCCCCTGGCACACCGAGGCGGTGTGCCGGCGCGACGAGGCGGGGCTGTTCTTCGCGCCCTCGAAGGAGCCCACCGCCGCCCGGCTCTCCCGCGAGGAGGCGGCCAAGCGCGTCTGCGCCCGCTGCCCGGTGATGGTCGAGTGCCGCGAGCATGCCCTGCTCCAGCCCGAGCCCTACGGCGTCTGGGGCGGCCTCACCGCCGCCGAACGCCGAGTGGTCCTGGCCCGCCGCAGGCGCCGCGAAATGGAACTGAAGAAGGCCCCTCGCCCGGACCGCGTCGCGGCGGCGGGCTGATACGCACGCGCGCAAGGAGAAAGAGGCGTCCCCTGGAAACCGCCGCACAGGGGACGCCCTTTCAGGCGCGGGGCTGTGGCATGTGCGGCCCCACCGCGTGGGCGCTCCCCCCGCACGGGGAGCGCTCTTTCAGGTACGGGGTCGTGGCATGTGCGGCCCCACCGCGTGGGCGCTCCCCCCGCACAGAGGGCGCCTCTTCACGCCGGGCAGGGCGACTCACCCAGGGGCGCGGGGAACTGCGCGACCAGCCCCCCACGCACCCGCACTCACCCCCGTGCCGCGCCGCAGGCCCTGCGCACCGAAGTGACGTTTCACTTGGCCCGGTCGAAGTCGACCGCGCTGTAGGCCCGCAGCTTCGAGAGCCGGTGCTCGGAGTCGATCCTCCGCACCGTCCCCGACTTGGACCGCATCACGATGGAATCGGTCGTGGCCGTCTCCGACCGGTACCGCACCCCGCGCAGCAGCTCACCGTCGGTGATGCCCGTCGCCACGAAGAACACGTTGTCCCCGGTGACCAGGTCCTCCGTGGTCAGCACCCGGTCGAGGTCGTGCCCCGCGTCGACCGCCCGCTGCCGCTCCTCGTCGTCCTTGGGCCACAGCTTGCCCTGGATGGTCCCGCCCAGGCACTTCACCGCGCAGGCCGAGATGATGCCCTCGGGGGTGCCGCCGACGCCGAGCAGCAGGTCGATGCCCGTGCCCTCGCGCAGCGCGAGGATCGAGCCGGCCACGTCGCCGTCGGAGATCAGCTTGATGCGCGCCCCGGTCTCCCGGATCTCCTTGATGATGCCCTCGTGCCGCGGCCGGTCGAGGATCACCACGGTGACGTCCTCGGGAGTGACCCGCTTGGCCTTGGCGACCCGGCGGATGTTCACGTTCACCGGCGCGTTGATGTCGACGAAGTCGGCGGCCTCCGGCCCGGTGACCAGCTTGTCCATGTAGAACACGGCCGACGGGTCGAACATCGAGCCGCGCTCGGCGGCGGCCAGCACCGCGATGGCGTTCGTCATGCCCTTGGCGGTCAGCGTCGTACCGTCGATCGGGTCGACGGCGATGTCGCACTCGGGACCGGTCCCGTCGCCCACCCGCTCCCCGTTGAAGAGCATCGGGGCCTCGTCCTTCTCGCCCTCGCCGATGACGACGACGCCGTTCATCGAGACGGTGGAGACGAGGGTGCGCATGGCACGCACCGCGGCGCCGTCGGCGCCGTTCTTGTCACCGCGCCCTACCCAGCGGCCGGCGGCCATGGCCGCGGCCTCGGTGACCCGTACGAGCTCCAGGGCGAGGTTGCGGTCGGGGGCCTCGGAGGGGACATCGAGCTCGGACGGCAAGTGATGGTGTTCGGTCATCGGAGCGCACCTTTCTGTACGACGACGGCCGGATGAGGGTGTGGGGCACGACTCTATCGCCAGTCCGACAGAATGAGCAGGGCCCCCCACGGATGAGCGCACCGGGCACCTGCGACGATAGGGGACGTGGCAGGAACGAACAGCGTGCAGAAAACGGCCCGGGACATGATCCTCTCCCTGGCCCTCATCGGGCTCGTCGCGGGAGTGGTCTGGCTGTTCATCCCGCACGAGGACGGCGAACCCGACATCAAGCGGGTCGACTACCGGGTCGACCTGCTCACGGCCCGCCGGGCGGCCTCCTACCCCGTGGCCGCGCCCGAGGGCCTGTCCGAGACGTGGAAGCCCACCTCCGTCCGCTACCGGGGCACCGACTCCGAGGCCTGGCACCTCGGCTTCCGCGCCCCCGACGGGGAGTACGTGGCGGTCGAGCAGTCCGCGGGCAAGCGGTCGGCGTTCATCGAGGACAAGACGCAGGGCGCCGCGAAGACGGAGACCACGCAGCGGATCGACGGGCAGACCTGGACGCGCTACGAGGGCGACCACTACGACGCGCTGGTGCTGGAGGGCACCGGGGGCTCGACCACGGTGGTGACCGGCACGGGATCGTTCGGCCAGCTGGCGAAGATGGCCGGGGCGCTGCGCACGGAGTGAGGGAAGCGCACATGGGGCGGGGCCCCGTCGGA